>CAJWBN010000006.1 GCA_913020735.1 uncultured Acidimicrobiaceae bacterium | reverse complement strand
GGAGCTGTCGAGCATTTGCCCATAGCGCTTGTAGCGGGGTTGCCAACGACGATTAAGGAGATGTCCGACCGAGGTCTTTGGATTGTGGGACTTGATGGCACCGCAAAAAATTCAATTTATGAGATGCGAGTTGCCACAGAACCACTCATGATCGTTCTGGGCGCGGAAGGTGAAGGACTCTCTCATCTGACAAAGAAGAGATGTGACCAACTTGTCTCAATACCTCAAATCGGTCACCTTGAATCACTCAATGTGTCCAATGCAGCGGCTATAACAATTTATGAAATACAACGTCAAAGAGAAATGGATCACTGAACGACATCACTAAGCGCCCGCTGGGGTTTACGCTATGCATGCGCGGCCCGAGTAGCTCAACGGCTAGAGCACCGCTCTTGTAAAGCGGAGGTTGTGGGTTCGATTCCCACCTCGGGCTCTGTGACACTGGAAGGAACATAGTGAACTTGGAAGAATCACCTCATCAGAAACTGAGCCAACGTGACCGAGATATTCTTGAATTTGAACAGTCATGGTGGGAGGCAGAGATTCCGAAGGATCAAGGTGTGCGCGAAAGATTCCAACTAACCGAATCTGAGTACGTGGATGCTTTAGATGAGCTGATTGCCTCAGAAGAAGCGCTAGCTGCAGAGCCTCTACTTGTGCGACGATTAAGACGGTTACGCGATCGTCGACGTCAACAACACTCAGCCCGTCGAACCGCCGACCAGGAGGTCGCCCAATGAACGGTCCTATGTCAAGACCTAATAATGCCGCTGCAATAAGAGGAGCCTTGTTGGTAATCGTTGCCGTTGTCGTAGGTATCTATTTACTGCGAGGAACCGATACTCCGACCCTTGACACAGCTCCATCAGCGTCGCCCACTACAGCTGAAACATCTGAAAGCGAAGCAAGTGCCGAGTCGGATGATGCGGCCTCGTCCACGGAGACCACTCTGCCAGGGATAAGCGTTGCCACAACTACTCCAGAAGCAGGAAGCGACACTGACGATTCGGATGCGGGGACCATGGTCGGGTTCGAAGGTCGACCTAATGCCGAAGTCTCGGTTCAAGTTGCTAACTCGACCTCGGTAAGAGGAGCGGCAGGACGCACCACCGACATCCTCAAAACTAAAGGGTTCATCACAAAATCCCCCATCAACATGAAAGGCACTGCGCTTGACCGGACCAGAGTTCATTACAAGCCGGGCAACATTATCGAAGCAGGCAATATAGCTATTTTGTTGGGGTTGGACGATAAAAACGATGTCTACAAAATGCCGCAAGATTTGAGTGCTTTCGGCGATTTTGAAGACCCACATATCCTGATTGCTTTGGGTATAGATAAAGCGAGTGCCGAATAAGGCATCTCGTTTACACAAGTTCCGTTGCGTATTCTCATATGCCCTGACAAATTTCGTGGCACAGCAAATGCGCTCGTAGCAGCGCGTGCTTTAGCAGATGGGTTTGCAGAGTCTTCCGTCGAACTTTCACTAATGCCCCTTGCAGATGGCGGTGAGGGAACCCTCGACGCGCTCGGAGGCTCTAACCGGGTTTCACAGGTGACGGGTCCGCTAGGTGACCCCGTATCAGCAAAGTGGCGAATTGCTGGAGGCCAAGCAGTTATCGAAATGGCTGAAGCCAGCGGTTTACTGTTGGCCGGTGGACCAGACGGAAATGATCCCTTATCCGCAACCACATCTGGCACCGGAGAACTGATCTCAGAGGCTAAGGCAGCAGGCGCAAAACGAATAATTATTGGTGTGGGTGGATCAGCGTCGACGGACGGGGGTCTGGGCGCAATACGGGCTATGGAACCGCTAGTGAGGTTTGCAGGTATTCATCTGTTAGTTGCTTGTGACGTCGAAACTAGATTTCTGGACGCCCCAGCTGTTTTCGGTCCCCAAAAAGGAGCTAGCAAACTTCAAATCGAACTATTGGAACGACGACTTCAACGACTATCAGAAATCTATGTCGAGGAATACGGGGTTGATGTAACAGGCCTACAACGTTCTGGCGCCGCCGGTGGCCTTGCAGGTGGGCTTGCAGCAATTGGAGCTGAATTGGTCATGGGATTCGACCTCGTAGCCGAAGAAGTGGCTTTAGAAGAGGCGGTTGCATCAGCTGACATCGTTATCACCGGTGAGGGGCGTCTGGACAAAGAGTCATTCAATGGAAAGGTCGTCGGTGGCGTAGTCGCTATAGCGCAGCGATATCAAATTCCAGTTGTAGCCGTAGTTGGCTCATATGACCTAGATGTGAACGTTCCGGATGGCATGAAACTGATCTCCCTGGTTGAAAGCTTCGGGGAAGAACCAGCGTTCGCAGAAACAACACGTTGTTTAACGGACATAGGCAGACAAATAGCTGTTGAGCTCTGATCAGAGACATGAATCTGTTTGACCAATCACAAAGATTCGAAAAATAGGGCCCTTAAGAAAACTTAAGTAGTAATTCCGGAGAGAATCCTTTGCTCAGAGGTTGCAAATGTGGGGTGTTCGCTGATTGGCTGTTAGCACTCTCTGGGTGAGAGTGCTAACGCCGTAGTACCCAATAGAGAACTAGCTAATGGCTAACTCGGGTATGGGCTTGCTGGACTACAAATAACGGAGTCAAATTCAGATGGCAAAGATGATCTCGTTCGACGATGAGGCACGCAAAGCGCTGGAAGCGGGAATGAACCAACTCGCAGATGCGGTACGAGTAACCCTTGGGCCTAAAGGACGAAATGTCGTCCTAGACAAGAAATGGGGAGCTCCAACCATCACTAATGATGGTGTCTCAATCGCAAAAGACATTGAACTCGAAGACCCGGTTGAACGCATTGGCGCAGAACTAGTTAAAGAAGTTGCAAAGAAAACTGATGATGTAGCCGGCGACGGTACGACAACAGCAACGGTTCTTGCATGGTCGATGGTTCATGAAGGCATGCGCAACGTCGCTGCCGGAGCTAACCCAATGTCGCTCAAAAAAGGCATTGAAGCTGGTGTTGCTGCAGCGGTAAGCGCAATAGAAGGAATGGCTGTCAGCGTTACCGAATCCAAAGAACAGATAGCTCAGGTTGCCGCGATCTCGGCGGCTGACCGAGAAATTGGTGACCACATCAGCGAGGCGATTGAAAAAGTGGGCAAGGACGGTGTCATCACAGTCGAAGAAAGCCAAACTTTCGGACTCGAAATGGACCTTGTGGAAGGCATGCGCTTTGACAAGGGTTACATATCCCCCTACTTCGTAACTGACGCTGATCGTCAAGAAGCAGTTTTGGATGACCCTTATTTCTTGTTTGTTCAGGGAAAAATCACCGCAGTGCGTGATGTTGTACCTGTACTCGAAAAAGTGATGCAGGCTGGAAAGGCCATGGTCATTATCGCCGAAGACGTAGAAGGTGAAGCGCTCGCGACAATCGTTGTCAATAAAATCCGCGGCACCTTCAAGTCCGTGGCCGTTAAAGCACCAGGCTTTGGTGACCGCAGAAAAGCAATGCTTCAAGACATGGCAATTTTGACGGGCGGTCAGGTTGTTAGTGAGGACGTTGGCCTAAAACTTGAAAACACAACTCTCGATTTACTGGGCACTGCTCGTAGGGTCATTGTGACCAAAGATGAGACAACAATCATCGAAGGAGCGGGTGATGAAAGTGATGTCGCTGGTCGTATAGAGCAGATTAAGAATGAAATCGACAACACCGACTCGGATTATGACCGCGAGAAACTACAAGAACGACTTGCGAAACTGTCCGGTGGGGTAGCGGTACTAAAGGTAGGTGCCGCGACCGAAGTTGAACTGAAAGAGAAAAAGCACCGGATCGAAGACGCCGTGAGCACCACAAAAGCAGCTATCGAGTCAGGAGTTGTCGCTGGTGGAGGTGTCACGTTGCTGCGTGCCCAAGAAGCTGTCGAAACTGCTGTGGCGTCTCTAGATGGTGACGTTGCAACAGGAGCAAACCTGGTTGCACGTTCCCTTGAAGGACCACTCAAACAAATAGCTGAAAACGCGGGCCTAGAGGGCGGTGTTGTAGTGAGCCGTGTCAGAGAGCTTGAAGGTGGGCATGGGCTGAACGCCGCAACAGGAGAATACGAAGACCTCGTTGACGCTGGAGTTATCGACGCCGCAAAGGTCACCTTGTCAGCGTTACAAAACGCAGCTTCGATTGCTGCTTTGTTTCTGACTACGGAGGCGGTTATCTGCGAACAGCCAGCAGAGGACGGCGCCGGAATGCCTGCAATGCCAGATATGGACTTCTGATTATTTTAAATTCGGCCGACTGCTATCTGAGAAGATTCCTCAGACGGTGGCGCTTAATTTCCTAAACTAGGACTCACAGTATTTTCTGATCGGGACAAGCATGCCACCATCGCTCCATGAAGCATGTCAATCCCTAGCTGTCTTGATCGGCGAATGGCACGGTTCAGGAACAGGTCATTATCCCGGCATTGCTGAATTTGACTATCTAGAACAAATCATTGTCTCTCATGTAGGTAAACCGTTTCTTACATATACCCAAAAGACCAAGAACTCTTCTGACGGTCAACCCCTCCATTCGGAACAAGGCTTTTTAAGAGTCATCGACGATAAGAATCTAGAAATGGTTGTCGCACAACCCACAGGAATAGTTGAAGTACATGACGGATTTTATGCGTCGAACCCGAATTCCTGCGTTATCAACCTCCAGTCGACGCACGTTGTTACTACAGCCACAGCAAAGCCAGTCGAACAAGTACATCGGCTGGTGAGAATCGACGGCAATGTATTGACATACGACCTTTCGATGGCAGCAAATGGTGAGCCACTGCAACACCATCTTGAAGCATCATTAGAGCGGGTTTAGTTCCGTCAGCGTCTCAGACTCTTAGTAGGTGAGGAAACTCAACGCCAGGAGTAGCCTGTCAATATGCGGCGGGGTCGGAGTGAAAAAGTTTTAGTCCAACGAATTCATCGCGGCGACGTCACACGATTCCCTGATGAAGTGGTAGTGGAAGAGCCACTTGAGATTCGACTTGATGGGAATTTGGTCGGAACGACAATGCGCACCCCGGGCCACGATTACGAACTTGCAGTTGGTTTTTGCGTCTCGGAAAATCTTTTAGACGGCGTAGCCGTAACAGGAGTTCGTTATTGCGGTGAAGGTCCAGCCGCAGAATATGAATTCAACGTGGTGACCGTGGAAACCGGGGGACAAGCACCAGTGCCACAACCGCGGTTGGGCAACGTCAGTTCGTCATGTGGTCTATGCGGGTCCGTTGCGCTGACGGAATTGGCTCGCCGAATGGCGCCAATAAATGAGTCGACAACCTTCCACGTTGAGACATTGCAACAAGTGGTAGAAGACGCTGGCGACCGGCAGGAAATGTTTAGTCGGACGGGAGGCCTCCACGCGGCTGCTGTTTTTGGGGGCGATGGAGCTATTGAAGTAATACGCGAAGACATTGGTCGACACAATGCTGTCGACAAGGTCATCGGAAATCGTTTTCTCCAAGGTAAATCTGATGCAACGCAGCGCGGACTTTTCGTGAGCGGACGCGCCAGCTTTGAGATGGTACAGAAGGCATGGTGTGGAGGTTTTGGCACCCTTATCGCCGTATCGGCTCCGAGTGCACTAGCCGTCGAATTGGCGAAAACAGCCAATATGACACTTATCGGATTCGCTCGTCAGGGTTCAATGAACATCTACACCGGTGAGATCGACCAATAGACCCCTAAAATCAGTGCATGACCGAACCGCAATATGTTTCGACATCAATTGGGTGGGGTGTACTCCACTTATTCTGCAAGGTCACGGACGGAACTGACGAACAGCGAGTAATAGCTGCAGTTAAAGAAGTTCAAGACAGCGAGCATCAAGTTCTTTGCGTAGCGCTGTTTGGACACAAAGCTGATATTGGGTTCATGGCACTGGGGCCTGATCTGTGGAGGCTTCGTAGTCTGCAAAGCAAACTTCAGCAGGCCGGGCTGCTAGTAGCCGATAGCTATGTCTCAATGACTGAGACGTCTGAATATGCACCTGATTTGCCAGAGGAAATGAAGATGCCCCGACTGCACCCGGAGCTACCACCTGAAGGTAAACGCGCTTTTTGTTTCTACCCAATGTCTAAACGTCGAGAAGAACACGGAAATTGGTACACCCTTGATTACGAGACTCGACGAGAACTCATGTATGAACATGGAAAGTCTGGAAGAAACTTTCGTGGCCGAATTTTGCAGGTAGTCACCGGGTCCACCGGGGTTGATGACTACGAGTGGGGGGTAACACTGTTTGCTGAGTATTTAGACGACCTTAAAGAGGTTGTCTATACGATGCGTTACGACGAAGCCTCCGCGATATATGGCGAGTTTGGTGCCTTCTACACTGGCTTGCTTGAAGAGGTGGAAATAGTTGCTCAGCGTGTAATGAATGGGTGAACCCCAGCTGTCGTAGAGCTGAGGGTCTTCAATCGGGACATATAAGCATTCGATCGTTTGTCGCAGTTCGTCGTGAGCAGCAAGACGCGCTTCTTTGAAGTTGGCGTCAGAATCATCACTATCCCAACTACCGGCCCACGGGGTTAGAACAAAGTTGAATCTTCAAAAACGTGATGATTCGTTTGCATGGTTAGTCATCCCGATCCTCGGTCAGTTCAGGGTTCTCTCTAGACAACATTCCTAGGGCGATACCCGCAGCAGCAGCTAGACCCGGAGCGGTGCGCCCCAGAGGTCTTTCCCCATCATGTGTTTTAGAAAATAAGACAAAGGCAAGGTCTAAGGCGTCTATCGCTATTCCTTGGCGAAGCGCTTCTTCTAACTCGTCCGTGCCGGCGTCTGGGCGTTCGGCTTGGTAGAGCTGGTAAGCGAGAACAGCGTTTCTGATGCCGAATAACCGAACCAAATATTTAGTTTCGCTATGGAGAGGAGAGTCCAGTCCCCAGACTTTACCTATAAGGCTGGGAGCCAAAACTGCAAGCCAACCGACCGTTGCTCGACTAGATACTAAGACCCTTCGTAATTTTTTAGGTTGCATATTTTATCTTCTCATCACCGTTTTGTAATTCCTCATTGGCAGTTGGCCTAATAACCTGTAGGTAGGAGGCAACAATGTCTGATTACAGAGCTCCCACCGACGACATGTTGTTCGTATTAGAGCACATTGCTAATTTGTCAGAGCTTGCTAGCCGAGAAGGCTACGACCACGCTGACCTTGAAACAGTTGCAGGTGTCTTGGATGAGGCTGCCCGCTTTATGGAGGAACAACTAGCTCCACTTAACCAAAAAGGTGATCAAGAAGGATTGCTGGTTGAGAATGGACGAATCTTCCACCCCGACGGCTTCGCAGATGCCTATGAGAAATTTGTTGAAGCTGGATGGAACGGCATTGCCCTAGATGAGGGCCACGGCGGAGGGGGAATGCCATGGTGTGTTGGTCTGGCGGTTCAAGAAATGATGACTGCCGCGAATATGGCATTTAGTCTTTGCCCTTTGCTCACTCAGGGAGCCATCGACGCGATTAGTCACCATGCGAACGAAACCTTGCAAGAGATTTACCTTCCAAAGATGATCAGTGGGGAATGGTCGGGAACTATGAATCTCACTGAACCTCAAGCAGGTTCTGATGTGGGAGCTCTTACTAGCAAAGCAGTACCAGTGGAAGACGGGACCTGGTTGATCTCTGGTACCAAGATCTTTATCACCTATGGAGAACACGAACTCTCGGAAAATATTATTCATCTAGTTCTGGCCCGAACCCCAGACGCTCCGCCAGGAACTAAGGGAATAAGTCTCTTCCTAGTTCCGAAATATTTAGTGAACGATGATGGAAGTCTTGGGGAACGAAACGATCTGCGTGTCGTTTCAAGTGAACATAAAATTGGGATACACGCTAGTCCCACCTGTGTCATGTCCTATGGCGACGAGGCTGGTGCTGTGGGGTGGATGGTCGGTGAAGAGAACACCGGGATGCGCGCGATGTTTACGATGATGAATAACGCCCGATTGTCGGTTGGCCTTCAAGGACTATCGCTAACTGACCGTTCTTACCAACAAGCCCGTCAGTACTCACTAGATAGAAAGCAAGGTAAGGCCATTGGAGCTGAACTGGAAGCTGGAGAGTCCTCACCCATAGCTGACCACGCAGATGTTCGTCGGATGCTGATGACGATGCGAGCTAACGCGGAGGCTATGCGATGCGTGATGTACGCCAACGCGGCGGCAATCGACTTCGCGAATAGCAGTCCTGATGAAACAGAGCGTGAATATTGGGATGCTGTGACTGCCTTGCTTACCCCTATATCTAAAGGATGGGGCACAGACCTCGGTGTGGAGATGACCTCTTTAGGAGTTCAAACACATGGGGGAATGGGTTATGTAGAGGAAACAGGAGTTGCTCAACACTGGCGAGATGTTCGGATCGCGCCCATCTATGAAGGAACTAATGGAATTCAGGCAGCTGACTTGGTATTCCGAAAACTTCCCCTTGGTGGAGGTCAAGTATTAGAAAAGTTCATCTCCGAAATCAGCGGCCTAGCCGAACAACTCATTGAAGATGATCGTCTTAGTTCTATGGGGCAGGCATTACTGAAAGGCAAAGAACAACTCAGTGAAGCTGGAGGCTGGCTGGGTGGTCGGCTAGCGGCTCAACCTAACGATGCAGCAGCTGGATCGGTTCCATTTATGCGTCTAACTGGGGTAATCGTTGGTGGCTACTATCTAGCGCGATCAGCACAAATAGCCCAACGACTTCTCGACTCCGGTAAAGGTGACGTTGACTTCCTCAACGACAAGATCGCTGTCGCAAAATTTTATGCAGAGCAGATACTTCCGACCGTGGCTGGTCTAGTGCCGACAATCACCCAGGGCGCTGACCTTTTCTACGCTATTCCCAACGATCGGCTGTAATGCCGGCAGACCTTGAAGCGCTCCGAAGCAATCTTCAAGGGCTACAACGCGTGTTAGTTGCCTTCAGCGGGGGAGCAGATTCTGCGTTTCTTGCCTGGGTTGCTAATGACACATTGGGTTCTGACGCTGTTCAATGTTTTACCGCCGTCTCGCCAAGCCTTGCACAGACCGAGTTAGAAGATTGTGCTTCCCTAGCTGAAGAATGGGGGCTTAACTGGTCTTGTGTAGAGACGAACGAAATGGATAATGCTGCGTACCGAATTAATGACGGTGATCGCTGTTATCACTGCAAGTCAGCTCTCATGGATGTTGTAGAACCAGTTGCGTGTGAACAAGAGTTAGTTGTTGTATTGGGAGTTAATACCGATGATCTTGGGGATCATCGTCCGGGACAGTCAGCAGCTCAAGAACGCTTAGCTAAGTTTCCCTTGGTAGAAGCTGGCTTTTCCAAGAAAGATGTTAGAGAGCACAGTAAGAAATTAGGTCTTCGTACTTGGGACAAGCCAGCTGCTGCTTGTTTAGCTTCTCGAATTCCTTATGGCACCCAAGTCAGTGTCCCGCTGCTGCGGCGACTAGATCGAGCGGAATCGGCACTCAAGAACCTCGGTTTCGACCAGCTACGAGTTCGAGATTACGGAGAAATAGCTCGCCTAGAAATAGACCTAGAGCAACTTCCGAGAGCGCTTGACCTAAGAGCCGAAATTGTAGAAGCCGTCCAGTCAGTTGGTTATCAATATGTCACCTTGGATTTGGAAGGGTTTCGCTCAGGAAATTTGAACCATTCGATCCAATGAATCAACTACAAGAAATAGGTGCGGAACTGGCCAAGGAGTTAGAAGCCGCTTTACCTCTTTGGGTAGAAAGTTCAATATATGAGATCTATCAGGCATGGAAGGGCGAGGCGCCTAAGGAGATAACTGACCAAGCACAGCTAGCAGGAAAACGTTGTGTTACTGAGTTGATTCCCGCTTTGCGAGAACTACTGGAATCCGACACCGCCTTGCAACAAACCAACCCGATGTCGATACTTCGCAGAGCTTCGCAATATCCGACTCAAGTCTTGAAGCGAAACCAGGTTCCCCCAGTTCAACGAGACGAATATCTCGAAACTACATTTCCCGAAGATATTTATGGTTTAACCCCAGCAGCATTCTTGGACTTTGGGCAAGCTTGTCACGAATTAGGAATAGCTTGGGGTGCAGCCAAAGCTTATCTTCACCTAACAGAACGCCGAGAAACTAATTCCTGATGACCCGGATAGCTGCCTATATACCCAACTTGATGGATCGCAGTCGTTTCGGCGACGGCGTGGAAATTGTCAATAAATTGGAGGAATTGAAGTCAGTAGAAGCCGATTTGGTGTTGGTTGACTTATCACGTTCAAAAGTCCTCGAGTATCTTCCCTCGGGACCGCGAGTCATTGGTTTTGCTCCACATGTAGCTGAAGAAATACTGGATGCAGCGAAAAAAGCTGGATGCGCAGAAGCGCTTCCCCGCTCAGTTTTCTTCAGACGTCTCCCAACTCTTCTTGGGGTTCTGGATGACTGAAACCAGCCTGGTGGAACTCAGAGAAAAAATAATTAGTAACAGAGCTTTATCTGCGCGAGAAATTCCCAAAGCCTTGTCTGACGTCACAGATCAATTTCTGGCCGAGCTATACGTGACCGAAATCCAAAACAAAGATGGTGTCGCATTAGTGGCGTTAGGTGGATATGGCCGGTCGGAATTAGCCCCATCGAGTGATCTTGATCTGATGCTGATACATCAAGACAGAGACGATATCGATTCTCTGGCGGACCGTCTTTGGTATCCGCTATGGGACGAAGGATTTAAATTAGGCCATTCGGTTCGATCGGTGGAGCAAACTTTGAGGCTTGCGTCGACTGATCTTGAGACCGCAACCAGTTTGCTTAATGGTCGACTTGTGGCAGGAGATTCAACCCTTTTGCAAGAATTGCTAGCCCGTAATGAAGAACAATGGGTTGCTCATGGCCTAGACCGTCTAGACGAATTGGCTCGTAATGTCAGACGGCGCCACCTGATTTCGGGTGAGGTCGCCTTTTTGTTAGAACCGGACCTCAAAGAAGGTCGTGGAGGGCTGCGAGACGTTCACGCCATCGACTGGGCAGTTCGCGCTGGTGTTGAAGTCCCTGTCCACGATCATGAGAGGTTGACGGAGGCATACCAAGTCTTGCTTGAAGCACGCGTCGAGCTGCACCGATTAAGTGGGAAACGAGGAGATGTCCTCCTGCTCGAAGAACAAGACTCTGTTGCTGCAGCATTAGGAGATCACGATGCAGACATATTGATGGGACGAGTAGCTGCTGCAGCTAGAACTGTTGCCTACTTGAGTGACGAAACTTGGCGTCACCTAGATCGCGAGTTGACTGAAGAGGTCTCAATCGAAATAGAAGTAGCGGGTTTAACAGTTGTCGGTGACGAAATTGTTGTCTTGGGTGATCCATCAACTGATCCCCTTCTAGTTCTCCACGCGGCAGTGCAGGCGATGTATTCCGGTTTGCCCCTGGCAAGAGAATCGCTTCGTCTGTTTGCGGATCGTCAAGTTGATCTTCCAGACCCGTGGCCGCAAGGCGCTCGCGACCTGTTTATAGAGCTACTCAAAGGAGGGCATAGAGCGATTCCGGTAATCGAAGCTCTTGACTATTTCGAAGTTTGGACCCATTTACTTCCGGAATGGACTCCCAATCGGTCGCGCCCCCAACGAAACGTCTACCACCGCTTCACCGTTGATCGGCATCTACTTGAAACAGTTGCGGAGGCAGCACGTCTAACCCATCGAGTGCAGCGACCTGATCTTTTGTTGCTGGCGGCGCTCCTGCATGACGTTGGTAAGGGTTACCCGGGTGACCACACCGAGGTGGGTATGCGACTTATTGGCTCGATAGCTTCTCGCTGTGGCTTTTCGAGAGAAGACGCCGATTTATTAAGCCAACTCGTAGAAAATCACTTGTTATTGCCGGATATAGCGACCCGAAGAGACCTCGAAGACCTCCAGACGATCCGAACCGTTGCCGAGAAGGTACAGACGGTCGAATTCTTAGAGTTGCTAGCTGCGTTAACTGAAGCTGATTCCATCGCAACTGGCCCAACGGCGTGGGGTGACTGGAAAGCCCATCTGGTTGAAACGCTCACGGAGGCTACAGCTGATTTCATATCGAACGATGGGTCCACGCGCCGCAAAAGACGATCATTCATTACTGAGCAAATCGAAACGTTAATGGCCGAAGAAGAAACCGTTGTTCAAGGTTCGGGAGATACGGTCACAATCGTCGCTCAGGACCGGGCCGGCATCTTTAGTCGGGCTGCCGGCGCTCTTGCGTTAAGAGGGCTTGATGTTTTACAGGCTGATGCCTATTCCAGCGACGCAGGCATGGCCGTTTCTCAATTCAGAGTTGTTGAACCCGATACTCCTGTGGATTGGGGTCGGGTTATTGATGATGTTCATCAATGCTTGCAAGGTCATCTAGCCATAGATGCGCGAATAGCGGAACGAGCACGGGTCTACCGAAGGCGAACTGCTTTAGCCGCTAAACCAGTTAGGACCAGCGTTGGTTTTGATGTTGAGTCAGCAACGGACGCAACAATCATCGAAGTACGAACTGAAGACCACATAGGGGTTCTCTATCATTTAACGAGGACCCTCGCCGAAATGGGACTCGACATCCGCTCGGCGAAGATTCAGACCATCTCTAACGAGGTTGTAGACACCTTCTATGTAACTGGACCCGACGGGCCAGCTTTAGATGACCTACACAGACGAGAAATTGACGCGGCATTACGTCACTCATTGATGAGGGTCGAGTAACTCTTGTTGTCAGCGCGACTAGCCTCGCCCTGATGTCAAAATCAGCCACCGGTCAAGATCTCCTTAATTGGGCTGAAACCCTCGCTGGAATAGCCCGTACGGGATTGGGGTTTACCGAAAGCCTCTACGAAAAGGAGCGTTACGAAGAGATTCTGAAAGTTGCTTCTGAAATGTATGGAGCAGCGGATGGGAACGTCGATCCCGAGGACGTAGCTCTTGAATGGATGCGGATGGTAGGTAGCGGAGTCGCTGGATACGTAACTCCGAAGGCCGCCATAGGTGCCGTCGTTGGGAACGATGCGAATGAGATTCTTCTGGTCCAGCGGGCAGATAGTGGGGTATGGCTTTACCCAACCGGCTGGGCTGACATTGGTTATTCACCAGTGGAAGTCGCGATGAAAGAAGTGTATGAAGAAACGGGTATTCACTGCGAACCGGTGTCACTGATTTCAATTGTCGATGGTATGCGGCAGGGATTTACTCGGATCCCTCTTTATTCGATGGTGTTTTATTGCCGAGCGGTTGGTGGTGAATTGATGCCCCACCCTCTCGAAACTAGCGATTGTGGATGGTTTGCTCGGGACTCTCTACCGCAGCCATTAGCCGGTTTGGAAACGTGGGTCGATGATGCCTTCGCTGCAATTGAAGGTCAGGTGACCGAAGTGAAGTATGACCAACCACGCGCTAAACCCTGGGAAGAAGAAAGCAAGTAAAGATTTGTGGAAAATCTTTACTCGTCTTGTTGTCGAAGGAATTCTTCTACTTCGTCGATCATTGCTTCAGGGTTATCAGCCATGTCAGTTAGCTCATCGGTGGCTTCATCAAGTAACTGTTGAGCATATTCGGCGAGGTTTGGATCGCTATCAACAAGCTCGTTGATCTGGCGGTCGTAACTTGCAGCTGCAATTTGAAGATCGGTCGCGCCTAAAGGAATATCTAGAAATTCGACGAGTTGCTGTACCAGAGCGAGCGCTGCTTTTGGAGATGGATTGTGACCAATATAAGAAGGAACTGCAGCCCAAAAGGAGAGACTGTCGAAACCTCCTCGATGGAAGGCGTCGTTGAGTACACCAATTATTCCCGTAGGCCCTTCGTATTGTGAAGGGGTCAGCCCTAACTCGAGATTTATTACTTCATTATTCGAAGCTCCGATTACGTCTACCGGAGCTTGATGGTGGGTATCGGTGAGGAGTGCTCCAAGGGTTATAACAGTAGAGGCCGACAGTTGGTTGGCGACTGACAATAGTGCTTCGGAAAAGGTGCGCCACCGGAGTCGAGGTTCGATGCCAACAATTGTTATGAGTGGACGACCATCGTCAAGGGCACCGACTCTGACCTCGTTTACCGGCCAGTCGATTCGTCGATCGTCGCCCTCTAGGCGGACGCTTGGGCGAACGGACGCGAAGTCGTAGAAATATTCAGGGTCTATTGTTGCTACACGTTGACATTCGTAGCGACGTGTCAAATAACTAACGGCCTCGGTTGCTGCATCCCCGGCATCGTTCCAACCAGTGAAAGCTGCGAGGAGCACCGCTTCTTGTAGGACGGGATGTTCGCTCCACTCGACGTGTTCCACGACGAAAAGGCTATCCGCGGATCTCGCGATCCGTACCATGAAGACGTTGACGGAGGATAAAGCGATGGCTATCGAGATCAGTATTTGTGAAAGTGTCGACGAAGCGGTCGTAGCAGCGTTTCAGAGATTGATACCGCAGCTATCAAGTTCGTCGTCTCTGCCTACAGCGGGGCAACTTGTAGAAATCCTCAATCATGACGCATCTACGGTTCTGTTAGCCAGAGAAGGTGACACGATTGTCGGTTCGATGACGTTGATCGTATTTGCTATTCCTACAGGCGTCAGAGCTTGGATTGAAGATGTTGTGGTTGATGAACAAGCCCGGGGTCAAGGTGTGGGTGAAGCGCTGAATCAACGAGCTATCGAAATCGCTACAAAGGCGGGCGCCAAAACGATTGATCTCACCTCTCGACCATCTCGCGAAGCTGCTAACAGGCTGTATCAACGGCTTGGTTTTACAGCCCGCGAAACCAATATTTATCGCTACGAGGTGTAGAAGAGTGCGCGAGAACGGGGAAGAAAGTCTTTATGACCTTGTAGGAGGTATGTCCTGGTTTCATGATCTGTGTACGCGGTTCTATCGCCGAGTCGCTGATGATGAGGTGCTCCGCCCTTTGTACCCCGATGATTTGGAGCCCTCTAGGTATTGGCTAGCGCTTTTTCTCGCACAATATTGGGGAGGTCCTGTCCAGTATTCAAGCGATAGGGGCCATCCGAGGTTACGAATGCGCCACGCGCACTTCCAGGTAGGACTCGTTGAGCGAGACCGTTGGTACGAGCATATGGCGGCAGCTTTGGACGAAATAGAAATTGATGCAGCACTGCATGGCCAGATGTTGGAATACTTCTCAATGGCAGCTACCCACTTAGTGAATACGACTGATTGAACCGGACCCGAGTACGGTTGTCAGCAAGGGGTTGATTATGGATCAAAATGCGATCGATATGGGTCTTCTGATCCTGCGGCTAACAATAGGAGTAACGCTTGCGCTTCATGGGATCGCTAAATACAGAGGCGGCATTGATGGCGTTGGTCGTTGGTTCAAGAGCGAAGGACTTTCACCTGGGCTACTGCATGCCCACCTAGCGGCTGCCAGCGAAATTGTTTTTGGGCTTGCAGTTGGGGCAGGTTTACTGATGCCTTTAAGCAGCATGGGGTACGTCGGAGTCATGATCACCGCAGGTTGGGTCGGACATCGTAAGAATGGATTCTTCATCATCAAGGACGGCTGGGAGTATGTTTTTGTGCTTGCAGTAGCGGCCTCAGTTTTGGCTTTGTTGGGACCTGGGTCATGGTCTGTGGACAATTCTTTAGGAATTGAGATGAGCGGTATCGGCTGGTTCATTGCTACTTGGCTTGGTGGGGCAGGTTCTGCAATAGCCCTCTTGCTAACCTTCTACCGTCCTGATGTAGACCAGTAGACACGACCGTAAGCTTCTCGTTTACACCTCATGCCAAACCAACTTTGGACCTTACGGGTCAAACTATTTCGTTATTCAGGTGTGTCAGCTGCGGCTGTCATCGTCACACAAACCTGCCTGTGGTTCGGTTTCGTAGTTATTGGTTGGCCGGCCTTAGTAGCCAATGTTGTCGCTGTAACCATTGGAGCTGTTCCTGCTTACCTACTGAACAGATCTTGGGTATGGGGACGTAAAGATTCACATTCCGTACGAGAAGAAATACTGCCATTTTGGCTTTACAGCATCGTTGGCTTAGCTATTTCTTCGTTTCTTGTTACTTTGGCAGACGTGTGGTGGGATTCGACGGCCTTGGTGATGTCAGCCAATCTGATTGGTTTCGGGGTTCTTTGGTTGGGAAAATTCTTTATGTTGGAAAAGTTTCTATTTAAACGGTAGTGGCGGAAGTATGAGACCAGATCTGGAAGCCTTGGCACGTAAGGCTCGCGGTTTCATGCCTCATGACGAAGGCATGGGCCTCTATCAAACTGCCCTTCAATTGGCGTCTCCAGACACCATTGTCGAAATAGGTAGCTACTGCGGAAAGTCGACGATTTACCTAGGCGCAGCAGCTCTTGAGAATGGGTCAGTGGTGTTCACTATTGATCATCACCGTGGATCTGAAGAGATGCAGCAAGGTTGGGAGCATCATGACGCTGAGTTAGTAGACCCCAGCACGGGGAAAATTGACTCATTACCCGAATTGCGGCGCAACATAGAAGTTGCCGGCCTTGAAAATGTAGTTGTACCGATCATTGGCGAGTCCCAAACAGTTGCCAAACGTTGGGCGGGACCTGTTTCGATGCTTTTCATTGATGGGGGTCATGGCAGTGAGCCCGCTCATACTGACTACGAAGAATGGACTCCGAAGGTCATAGCTGGCGGATTTTTAGCGATCCACGACGTCTTTTCTGACCCTGCTGATGGTGGACGTCCCCCTTACGAGATTTACTCACGGGCCCTAGAGGACGGCGGTTTTGAAATATTTGCAAACTACGGGAGCCTTCAAATATTGCGTCGCTCGTTTTGAACGATTTCAGTTTTAGGAACCTAATGATGGCAGCCCGTGTCCGAGCACTAACTGTGATGCAGCCGAATTATTGGTTAGGGCATCGGAAGCAAGAATCACAGCGGCGCTCGAATAAGTTGAACGTTCGCCGTCTGGGAAAGTAATAGTTTCTGGAAATACCATTCCTGTGAAATAGGCGCCGTCAAGATCGCGCAAAGGCTGGATGCTCTGAAAGAGCCGGTGTGCGGTGGCTTCATCCCCAATCGCAAGATACGCCATGGCGCATTCGCATGTCTCTGCGGTTGTCACCCAAGGCTGATCTGACACACATCTCACGCCATGATCATCAAGCATGAACTCTTCGACTCGAGATGCGAGACGTTGCGAGGCTGGAATTCCGGTTAAGGCTTGGGTGAGAACTGGGTAATACCAGTCCATAGCCCATCGCTTCTTAGGCTCGAATTGCTCTTCATTGTTGCGTAGCAAACTAGAAAGGCGAACTGCAGCAAACTCCCACTCAGGCTGCTCCATGTCGATGTGAAGGGCGATTGCTAAGCCACAACGCAACGAATGATAGATCGATGAACTTCCTGTAACTAAGGAATACGACCATGCCGTACCACTTGTGTGGATTGCCCAGGGAATATGCCCAGAAGCTGTTTGGTGACCTACAACGAAATCCAGTGCTCGTTTCACTACAGGCCATAACTCTTCTAAGAAATGATCGTCACGAGTATTTAGGTAGTGATGCCAAACCCCTGTTGCTACGTAGGCGCAACAGTTGGTGTCAACCTTGGCGTCCTCGATTGCGTTCTCCAGGTAGTAATGGTGCCAACTTCCATCGGCCCGCTGATTCTTAGCTAGCCACTGGTAAGCGCGCTCGGCTGCATCGACGAAACCTGCCGCTGATAAAGCCATTGCGGCTTCGGTGTGATTCCAGGTGTCGGAGTGTCCGTTTGGGAACCAAAGAATCATGCCGTCTGGAGTTTGTTGGTCGATAATCGTTGAAGCTGTGGCCTTGATCTGATCGTCGGTCAAAGCACCGGTTGACTCAGGTTGCATTCGCAGTTTCCGGTTCTGGTTTCGTGGCGTACAGCACCACCGATTTACCAATCAGGGGGTTAAGAAGTCGATCAAGGACTCTTGTGATAAGCGGTCTTTTTACGATGTCCCAAACGAGAAATTGGTGGTATGCCTTCACTAATCGGTTGTCGTTGTTATTGGGACCGACAGCACATTTGATCCACCAGTAAGGCGAATGCAAGGAGTGTGCTCTGTCCCAACCTTCGGGTTCAAGGCCAGCTTGGCTGATCTTCGAGCGCAGTTCTGACTTTCTATAGATGCGTACATGCCCGCCAACTGCCTTGGGGGCGTAATACTCGTCATTCAATCGCCAGCAAATTTTCTCAGCTACCCAAGCTGGCACCGTTACAGCGATACTGCCCCCGGGCCTTAAGACGCGTACTAGTTCTTCTATAGCGCGCTGATCATTTGGTATGTGTTCAAGGACCTCTGAACAAATAATCCGATCAAAGGTTTCGTTTGCAAATGGAAGCTCTAGAGCATCGGCAGACACCGGCTGACCTTGAACGTCGCTTGTTAGCTCACCAGCATCGATCATTGCAGCAAACGTATTTTTTACATCGAATAACTCTTGAAGGTCTTGATCAAGCGCGATGATGCGACACCCCCGTCGAACGGTTTCGAAAGCGTGACGGCCTGCTCCGCAACCCATATCTAGAACAAGGTCACCGGGTCTTGTCCCCAATCGTTCGTAATTAACTGTGAGCATCAGCGATCTGTTTCCTCAAGCAATGCTCGATAATGCTCAACAGTTTGTTCGGCTGTGATTGTCCAAGAGAAATTTTTGATGACACGTTGACGACCTGCGACGCCAATAGTGGAGCGCAAATCCTTCTCTTTAAGACCCCACCTAATTTTTTGAACAAGAGCTTCGCTGTCACCTGGTGGTACTTGGAGTGCTGTGATTCCATCGTCCCCAACTACCTCAGGCAAAGCGCCTCCCGTAGTCGCTATTAGCGGAACACCACATGACATCGCTTCAATAGCCGGGAGCGAAAATCCTTCATAAAGTGATGGGACAACCGCTAATTGGGCTTCGTTATAGAGCTCCACGATGCGTTGATCAGAAACGCCGCTCACGAATTCAATGCTTCTAGAGAGGTCGAGTTCTTTGATTAGCTGAGTGGCTTTCGAGTCGTATTTTGGTTTCCCGATCACTACCAAGTGCACTTTGTCGTCTTCGGCGCGAAGTTTGGCAAGAGCCTCGAGTAAAAATGCGAGGCCTTTCATCGCAACGTCCGCGCTAGCTGTTGTCATCAAACGCCCCGGCACGACGTCAACGTCTTTCAGCGGTCGGAATTGTTGAGTATCAACGCCGACATGGACAATGTGTAGACGGTCAGGGTCAACCCCATGATCTTTAACTATGTCGTCGTAGCTATTTGAGGAGACGGTAAGAATTCTGGGCAGTTTCTTGGCAACCTTTGTTTGCATGGTTGTGAATGCATAAAAACGGTTCTTAGTAAAACGCTTCCAAGGCGTCGTCGCATGTTTAGTTTCGAGTCTGCGGTCGACCGTAATTGGATGGTGGATCGTCTCCAATACAGGTAACCCTGCCTGGTGAATTTTCCAGATGCCGGTGCCTAAACATTGATTGTCGTGAACAACATCAAATTCGCCCAAGCGATTAATTAGTTCTCGATGTGCTCGAAGACTGAAAGTGAGTGGTTCAGCGAACGTTGCTGCAGACGTAACTAGGTACTCCAAGACATCGAAGCGGTCTTTGAATTCACTTAGTCGGGGAATTCGAAAAGGATCAGGCATGCGATACAGATCAAGGCTCGGTAATTTAGTGAGCCGTACTTCTGGATCGAGGTGGGGGTATGGAGGACCGGATATGACCTCAACCTCATGGCCAAGGGCTGTCAGCTCTCGTGCCATGTGACGGGTATAGACGCCCTGCCCCCCGGTATAGGGGTGACCTCGGTAGGTCAAGAATGCGATGCGTAATGGGCCGGTATTGAACATTATGTGTTTCCGCAAGTCGCGAGGACAGGGAGATATCAATGCTACCGGTCGGTAACTCCATGAGTCACTTAGTGACCCGACCCAGTTACTTTTGAGGAAGACTAAGAATGGGAGACAGTGTGCGGGCATTGATTCAAAGAGTTACTAAGGCATCCGTCTCGGTTGATCAAAAGACTGTGGGAACTATCGGGGCTGGTCTATGCGTGTTTGTTGCTGTTACCCACAGTGATGATGAGGCTGCTGCTCAAAAACTTGCGTCCAAAATATGGAACCTACGCATCTTCGAAGATGAAGAACAGCGGATGAATCGCTCGGTAGGCGAGGTGACTGGTGAAATTCTAGTTGTGAGTCAGTTCACGTTGTATGGCGACACGTCCAAGGGGCGACGACCATCATTTGTGCAAGCTGCGGCGCCAGAGATCGCTGAGCCACTGATCGAAAAGTTCTGCGAGTCTTTGCTAGCCCTCGGAGCGAGCATCGCTACTGGTCAATTCCGAGCCCATATGAAGGTCGAGATCCACAATGATGGGCCCGTTACGGTGAGCGTCGATGCCTGAAATTTATGAGACCGCTTCCCACAAGTAAAAAAACGGCGAGCATCGAGATCGGTAATTTGCCAAACCTTGTCGCCCAGGTGTTTCCTTCTCGTAGTTGTACCTGGGTAGTTAGGACTACTTGCTCTTTCAAGTCACTCCGAACTACTACCCGCCCGTCAGGATCGACTATCGCCGAATATCCGGTGGTAGATGCCTGCAGAACCCATCGACCGGCTTCGATCGCTCTCAGTCGGGCACTAGCCAAGGATTGTTCGGGAACTAAGGAGTTGGTGTAAGAAGAGGCGAGTGTTGGATTAGTGATAATCCGCGCTCCAGATTGAATACCGCTGCGCACCCGTTCGGGAAAATAAACCTCGAAAGAAATAACGTTTCCAAGTGGCCCGAGACGCGACTCCAGTACCCCGGGGCCGCTACCGGGCAACGCCTCTCTTGAGATAAGAGATAAATCTGCGAAATTATCTATAAAGCTTCGGAGAGGTATGTACTCACCGAAGGGAACTAGATGCACTTTGTCGTAACGATCTCTGAGCCCTTTACCGGGGTCAATAGAGATTGAAGCGTTTCGGAAGTTGTTGCCTTTGATTTCTGAGAAGTTGGCAACAATGACCGCGTCGAGTTCGGTTGCTAATTGGCTGATGGTTGATAATTCCGAGCTCTGTTCGAGAGGTGCAGAAGTTGTCACGCTACTTTCTGACCAAATCATCAAATCGGTATCAACGTCGTGCGCGTTGACTGCCGCCAAGTGTCGGTCAAAGACTGCTACCTGATCACTCGAAGCCGCCCTAGTTCCCAGCTGCCCGCCAGCTTGCACAACGCTGGCCTTGATCTTCTGTCCGGGCTCGCCCGCTGGAGCTATTTGAGCGACTCCTATCAGGGCGGCAATCGCCGCAACAGATGACAATACCGTTCGAGGTTTTTTTGATAACGCACCCTCTACAGCGATTGCTAAAAGACCAATTGCAGCGATGAGCAGAAGTGACCCACCTACTCTGACAACCTCAACCAGATAAGTGTCGATAGGTCCCATTGCCAGATTGGACATTGGGACACCTCCAAAGGGCAATACCCACCTGATGCTTTCGCCAACCACCAATGCCGAGGGAACAGCGACGGCTCTGCCCCGCCCTAGGTGTGGAACCAGGGCCAGAGGAAGAGCCATGATGAATGCTTGAACGGGTGTTGCTATGAACCAACCAGGAACAGTTAGATCTGTCATCCAGGTCAACGCGATCGTGAAATACCCCATCCATAGGGAAAAAGCATTGATCAACTGACGCCGAAAGTTTTCGTGCCTCGAGATTTGTAAGTAGATCCCTAAACAAATTGGCGATAGCGCCCAGAAACCATATGGAGGTAGAGACAGAGAGATCAAAGCGCCTAACAGGAACCTGCCTACTGGCATTAGTTGCTTCATAGCGTTTTGAGATAGTCGAGTGTTGCTTCGGCAGATTGGTTGCCTTGATTAATACAAGCGGGAATTCCGATTCCCTTGTAGCCAGCACCGGCTAGGAACAGTCCTCCCATTTCGGATCTAAGGTCACGTTCGATTGCAGCGACAAGACGATCATGTCCGGGTGCATATTGCGGAAAAGCGTCGATCCATCTTGAAACCCGCCACTCCAGTAAATCTCCATCGATATCTAAGATGTTTGTCACTTCAGTTAATAACGCTTCAACGAGTTCGTCATCTTCAAGAGCTAATGCTCTGGTATCGCCAGCTCTACCGGCAGAAACTCTTAAAATGGCGTGTCCTGTGTTCGCCCAATGTGGCCATTTGGAACTTCCCCAACTTACTGCCGTCGTGAGTAACCCTTCTCTTCGAGGGATGAGCATGCCTGACCCGTCAAGAGGATGACCGACGTCGGCTTGTCTGAACCCCATTGTGACCATCGCGACAGATGCATGTTCTATCGATGACAACCGGTCTGCTGCAGCTGGACAACTAGCTAACAGAAGAGCAGCTTGGTGAGCAGGCGTAGCCAGTATCGCAGCATCACACTCAATAGACGTTTGTTGTGTCCGGACGACTAAATTGTCAGGGTTTTTGGTTATGTCAGTTACTAATGTGTTGGTGCGAATGTCGGCCTCTCTGAGACTGCTTACTAGCGTGTCTACAAGTTGCCTCATTCCAAGTTCGAAACCTAAAAACACTGGAGAAAGACTGTCAGTGCTGTTCTTGCTTTGTTCTTTAAGGCCTGTAACCAGACTTCGATGTCTGCGAGAAGCCGTTTCGAGTTGGGGGGCTGCTAAGGCGGCATCAAGGTGATCCGTGTCTCCTGCGTTGATACTCCCTACCAAGGGATCGACTAAGCGTTCAGCTATTTGATCTCCCATTCTGCGGCGGATGAGACTGCCTACTGATTCGTCATCACCTGGCCAATCATCGGGCAGGAAGCGGTCGAGGCCAGCTCTTATTGCTGCGAAGGGGCTTACGACGCGGCTGCGCAATAGCGGCAATAGCTTGGTGGGAACTCCTAAAACAAGACCTTTAGGAAGTTTCCTTAAAATGCCATCAACCAATACATACGCGTTAGAAGTAGCGGGGCTAACCAGAAAGCTGTTCAAGCCGAGTTGCTCACAGAGCTCCGTGGCCCAAGGCACGCGAGTAATAAAGGCGTCAGCCCCTTCGTCAATTGGTTGTCCTAAAAAATTTGTTGTCTTGATTTTGCCACCTAGGTGCGGTGAGGCTTCTAACAGCACAACCTCTATGTCTGGTTGTTGTAGCTGAAGTTGACGGAACGCCGCCAAGCCCGCTATCCCGCCTCCGACGACGACGACCCTCTTGCTCATGATGTTAAAGATTCGGGCTGCAAGCCTTCGGTATGGACCAGCTCAACCAATCTTTCCAGTATCTCCGGATCGGTCTCAGGTAATACCCCGTGACCCAAATTGAAAATATGACCTGGCTGACCGTTTGCCGCTTTAAGCACTTCACGGGCTTGTCGTTTAACTACTGGCCATGTGGCTAAGCAGACAGCGGGGTCAAGATTTCCTTGTATGGCAGTGTTTGGGCCGACTCTGCGGCGTACTTCATCCAACGGTACTCGCCAGTCAGCACCGACTACATCGGCTCCCGCATCACTCATTAAGGATAATAATTCAGATGTACCGACCCCGAAATGGGCTCGAGGAACCTTGAGATCCTCAAGTTCGCTAAAAACCCGCTGACTGTGGGGAAAGACGTAATTTTTGTAATCGACAGCTGATAAAGCGCCCGCCCAGGAATCAAACAACTGGATTGCGCTAGCCCCTGCCAAGACCTGGGAGCGCATGCTTGCAATAGCGATATCGGACAAACGTTCCATTAAGTCATGCCAAATAGTTGGCTCCGACTGCATGAGTGATTTTGTTCGAGCATGTGTTCTAGATGGCTGACCTTCGATTAAGTAACTAGCAATGGTGAAGGGTGCGCCAGCGAAGCCAATGAGCGGGATCTTTAATTCCTTGGCCAGAATTCCGACAGTCTCCAGAACATAAGGAGTGTCAACTTCGGGTTCAAGAACTCGAAGACGTTTCAGATCCGATTTGTCTCTAAAAGGTTCCTCAACCGTTGGTCCAATACCCGGAACAACGTCGACTTTAAAGCCGATGGCGTTAACCGGCACCACGATGTCGGAAAACAATATCGCTGCGTCGACACCGTAACGACGGACGGGTTGCAGGGTGATCTCAGCCGCTAGTGAAGGATCCGCAATTGCTTCCAAGATGCTGCCTGGACCGCGAATGTTTCGATATTCAGGTAAAGAACGACCTGCTTGTCGTTGAAACCAAACCGGCACATGCCCAACGCTTTGACGTCTACAGGCGCGCAGGTAGACACATTCGGAAAGCGCATGGCTTGGGTGATCGGTTGGGATCAACATTCCAACTCAGACGCTACCGTCCCTTTACCCACACTGTTCCCTGCCTGGCGGTGAGTTAAAGCAACTTTTCGAAAATGAGTGCCGATATGAACGGCTTCGCTTGGGTTACTAGGCCAGTGTTTGCGCGTTTTCTGGCAGAGTTTGCTTTCGAAGTCCTCTCTTAAAGTCATTGGTAGACGAGGTCCGGTCGACTTGTAGATTCTCGTCGTAGGTTTCCCAAATATCGCCGTCGATTGAGGTCATAGACAAAAGGATGACAGCGCCCTCGTCGCCTCCGGCTTCTATGTGAGATTCGTCACCATTATGAGTAGTGAAGGTACCTGCAGGACGGCTATCTACTAATTCGTCTGGATCATCAACTTTGTAGATCAGATGTTCGCCTTCCAAAACGAGAGTTTTGACGGGTCCGATGTGGCGGTGAGGTATACAGCTGACTCCCGGCTCAAATTTCATGAGCAGCTCAACCGAATCATTAGTTTCGTCGACTTCTAAGACGTTGTAGTAGAGCCCTGTGAAACCAGGGAACTCTATCCAATTAACTGTGGAGGAAAGCAGCTGATTCTTCATTTAGGTCCTGTCTCTGTGCTGTCATTCATAGAAGTTACTAAATGCTACGCAGCGAGGACTCCTTCGCTGGTTTGGTTTGGTTTCGGCACCCTTAGCGATCTTGTTTCATGGCCTCACTTAATACAATTTTTCCGAAACAAGTGGCAATCTGAAATCTTAAGGCGCAGGGCGGTATGCTGGTTCGTTCTCTAAACCGGTAATTTACGAGTGACACATCCCGAAATCGCAGCTGAACAGGCACACATTGAGCGTGCACACCTGCTCTTAGATCAGGCGCGTGAACGAGCGCAAAAGTTGCGTGGAATGGTTGAGGTCGGTCGTGGTGGTACTACCCAAGCGCGTTATGAAAGAGACGCAATCGAAGGAAGTGTTCAAAATAGACTCGGGCAGCTGCAATTGGGATCTGCGTCATTGATTTTCGGGAGAATAGATCTAGACAGCGACGATCGATTTTATATTGGAAGACTCGCCGTATCCGATGAAAGGCAGGAACCAGTAGTCGTCGATTGGCGAGCTCCGGTGGCTGAACCCTTCTATAGAGCCACTGGTCGTGACCCCATGGGTCTTGTCCGACGACGCCATTTTGTAAGTCGCGGCCGTGAACTACTAGATATTGAGGATGAGTTGTTCGACCTTGATCAGCTTGATGAAGGATTTCAAGGTCATGGCGCTCTTCTGGCAGCACTAGATCAGAACCGTGACGGACAGCTGCGAGACATTGTCGCCACAATTCAGGGCGAACAAGATGAAATTATTCGTGACCCCTTGAAAGGGATGCTTATCGTTCAAGGTGGTCCAGGAACGGGCAAAACCGTCGTAGCGCTTCATAGAGCTGCTTATTTGCTTTACACACACCGGTTCCCTCTCGAGGGTCAAGGGGTGTTAGTAGTTGGCCCCAACCGACTTTTTCTGAGATACATCGAACAAGTTCTGCCGAGTTTGGGAGAAGCTGGGGTGTATCTGACGGTTTTGGCGGACCTGCTCAAAGACCTCTTTGACGACATTCGGGTAACCCTTCCTGACAAGCCACGCTCAGCTGCGGTTAAGGGAGGCGAACGTATGGTCTCGGTAATCGGTCGCGCGATCAAAGACCGTGAACGTGCTCTCCGTGAAGACCTCACTGTGGGGTTCGGCCTTACACGGCTGCGCATCACCGTCAACCAAAGCAGACAAATTGTTCGAGAAGCTAGAAGGCGTTATCGAAGACATAATGCGGCACGCGGTTATGTAGAAAAAGAGTTCTTCGCTGCTTTGGCCAAGTCGCATAACTCGGAGCCTGATCCTGACAATGTGCAATACCGATTGCGGAGAGACCGGAGAGTTTTGGAAGCTCTCGAATGGATATGGCCGGTACTGACCCCTGCACAATTACTGAGGGATCTTTTTGGCTCAGAAGCGCTATTGGCGTCGGCGGCGCGTAAAGATTTAGATCATGAAGAGTGGGTGGCGTTGTATCGACAACGCGGTGAATCTTTGATGGATTACCGTTGGAGCGACGCTGATGTGCCACTGCTTGATGAGGCTTACGCGGGTCTCGGCCCGCGGCTGGGCCGAGACAGAAAAGCGCGAGATCCCGAGTTACGGACTTTCGGCCACATAGTCGTTGACGAAACACAAGACCACACGCCAATGGCGTTACGGATGATTTCTCGTCGGTCCCTTAACGGATCCATGACATTAGTAGGGGATATTGCGCAGGCAACGGCGCCAGGTGCGGCAGCGAACTGGGACCAAGTACTCAACTATTTGCCTGCCGATACGAAAGAACCTCGAGTTCGAGAGCTAACACTCAGTTACCGGATTCCCGCCCCCAACCTGGAATTGGCAAACAAAGTTCTTGCTCTTGCAGCCCCAGATCTCGCTACTCCCAAGGCAGTTCGTTCAGTTGGAACTCCACCGCGCATCATTCAAATCGAACGAGAAAGTCCAAGCTCCGTCAATGACCTCGTACGACGATCGGTGTCTCTAGTCGAAGAGGAGTCAGAAGCTCTAGGGGGTGGTTCGGTTGCGGTGATCGCGCCGCAGTCCTTGATTGACGATGTTGACGCCGCTCTTGAGGCGAGGGGCATCGATTATGGAAGAGCGACTACCGCTAGCCGAAACGTCAGCGGTCCTTTGCATCCTAAAATTGCTTTGATGCCGGTCCAATTAGTCAAAGGTCTTGAGCTAGATGGCACCGTTGTAATAGAGCCAGCGACAATTTTGGATGAAGAGCCGCAGGGATTACGGGCGCTTTTCGTTGCTCTCACTAGGTCCACAAAGCGCTTAGCTATTGTCCATGACCGCGAACTGCCAGCAGTATTGCGAGACTAAAACTTCGGCAAAAGCGATTCAGGAAATAAAAAATTTGCTCAGGCGTAGCCAAGAATCCGGTCGACCGAAATTTCAATAACGGTGCGGTCGGGACGTTCTTTGGGGATTCTGTAGCGCTGGGCGTAGCGTTCAGTGCCTTGTTTGCATCGAGCTTCATCGGAAGTCACGACAGCAGGGCCTTCAAGACTCAACCAGCGGCCACCATCGATTTGACATACAACCGCTCGACTTTCGGGTGATTGAATCAAGAGCTTGCTTTTCATTGAACCAGACCAGGTGATTACCCGGGCCAACTGAGCTTGGCTATCCCAAGTGAATCCGACGGCGGTGACGTGAGGAGTGCCATCCGGTCTTAGAAGTGTCAGGGACGCTAGGTGGCGCTCGGTTAAGAAATTTTCTACTTCTTTGTCGAGTGCGAGAGGATCTAGAGCCATTAGGGATGCGCTATCGCGTCGAGGACGTTCAGTCGGGCTGCTCGTCTAGCTGGGAGGATTGCCGCGAAAACTCCAGCGACTGCACACATAGCAACGATCACCACAAAGTTGCCGTAAGGCACACCAAAGTCAGTAATGAATGACTCTGGCATCGCTTGAACGGCAATAAACCCTAGGACCGTTCCGACAAGGATGCCCATTACTCCTCCGAAGACCGCAATAATGACTGCTTCCCATCTGATCATTCGCCGCGTCTGGCGTCGAGTCATTCCCACTGCTCTCAGTAGTCCTATCTCGCGGGTCCGTTCAAATACCGACAACATCAAAGTATTAACTATTCCTAGAACGGCGATAATAACTGCGAACCCTACTAACGCATTGACTGTTACTAAGAGGGTGTCGATGTCTCCTTCGATGGTCTCTTGATATTCGGTTCTGTCTTGCAGGTTCGCTTCTGGGTATGAGGAAGCCACTGCTTCTAAGCCCAATCGAACTTCGTCGGTATTGACCCCGTCATCGATTTCTACCGCAGCAAAAAGGTCGGACTGTCGAGCAGGATCGAAACCATATTCGTAAGTGGACATGTCGATTACCCAGTTACCCAAGAGGGAGCCGTCATCGAAAATGCCAACAACCTTTAAGTCTTGAGGCCCTGACGCTGGGAAGGTTACGGGCACCACATCACCTACCGACAGTCCTAGGTCAGCAGCTGGATCTGTGTGGACTAATACGCCGTCATCAGACAAGCCCGAATAAGTGCCGTCAACCAGTGAGATGTCGATAACCCGCCCGAGGCCTTCTTCTTGAGTGCCGATGACATCTTTAGATGAGCCGTAAACGCTTATCTGAGCGACTCCAGGTCCACCTCGGAAACCGGCAACCGTTGATACGCCATCTATCTCGCTTATCTCATCGACAAGTTGTGGACTAAAGCCCCAATCACCCCGTCCGTCTGTATCAATGAAGAAATCTGCCCCCAAAGATGTATCGAGTATTGACGAAAAAGTCTTTTTGAAGCTCGTGCCCACAACTAAGACCATCGCAACCAACGCAAGACCAACCATTAGGGCTGAGGCAGTTGAGGAAGTCCTTCGCGGGTTTCTACTGGCGTTCTCGCGGGCTAAGTTGCCCGAAGCCTTGGCGAATCGTGTCATTGGCCAACCCAAAAGCCGCGACGCTGGTTTAGCAATCAAGGTACTCAAGAGGGACACTGAGACGAATAGCAGCAGAGCACCAGCAGCCAGCAAGCCCAATTGCCGAGCGGCACCCGAGTTGCTAGCTGTGCCGAAGCCGGTAGCTAAAAGACCGCTGATTCCCAAGATGAGACCGACGACAGTGCGCCGCTTGTTGCCGCCAGACCACAGACTGAGATCATCTCTTAATGCAGCGATAGGTGGAATTTTTGAAGCTCTTCTAGCCGGGGAAATAGCGGCCAGCAGGGTTACTCCGACGCCGACAATGGCTGCTGCAAACCAAGTGCGTGCGGCGATCACCAAGGGTCCATCGGGAAGACCTGACCCATCTCCTGCTTGAGCTATCAGTGCTTTGATACTCCAGGCAATTCCCATTCCAGCGAAAACGCCGGTAAGGGACGCGACGATTCCTATCAGTAGAGCTTCGACAAGAACAGAAGAGCGTATTTGTCGGCCGGTTGCACCGACTGCTCTTAGTAATCCAAGTTCTCTGATGCGTTGCCCCAGAACAATCGCGAATGTGTTGTTGATGATGAATGCGCTGACGATGAGAGCTACGGCAGCAAAAACTAAGAGCGCGTTTTGAAATATCGTTATAAATATGTCGAACTGGTCACTGAATTCGTTTGCTACGACTTCGCTCGTGACCGCTTCAAAACCGTTTGGTAGTTCATTGGTTAATTTGTCAGCGAGCTGCGCCTCATCCACCCCGGGCTGAGCTGCGACAGTTATAGCTAAGAAAGAATCTGGATAGTTAAAGAGTCGCTGAGCTGTCACCGTGTCTATCAAAACGAAAACGGCGCCACCTCCGTTATCTAGGCCCCAACGAGTTATACCGCTGACTTGGAAATCCTCTTCAGGTTGTAGCGAGCGAATAGTGATGGTGTCGCCGATAGCGATGTCGTACTTAGCGGCTGTATCGATGTCGACCATCGCTTCACCGGTGCCGGGGGCCCTACCTTCGATAGTTTGAAACCCGCTCAGTTCTTGGGTTTCTTGTTCGAAGTTGAAGGCCAGAGTGGGAGCACCACCTAGCGGTTTGATCAAAGTTTCGCCCACTGAAATTCTGGGGAATCCTTGGATAACTCCAACTGCGCCGTAGACATCTTCGGTTGAGTTGATTTGGTCAATCACCGATTGAGTGACTTTGGGCCGGCTGAAGGGGTCTCCTTCGATAGTTTCGACTCCGCGAACTTGAAGCCAGTCGGGGCCGGCTATTTCGACTGCGATTTTGTCAAAGACCGCCCGGAGGCTGTCGGCGAGAATGAAAGACCCTGAAACGAATGACACACCTAAAACGACAGCAAAGGTGGTCAAAGCTAACCGTATTTTTCTAGCCAGCAGGGAGTTCAGAGTGAGTTTGAACACTTCAGTCGCCGAGTCGTTTCATGGTGTCAAAGATCAGGTCTGCAGAAGGTGCGGTTAGTTCTTCGACAATCCTTCCATCGGCTAGGAATACGACCCGATCGGCATGTGCAGCTGCCGATGGGTCATGGGTGACCATGACGATCGTTTGATCTAAGTCGCGCACCGCGTTCTGCATGAAGTCAAGAATCTCGCCACCAGTTTTGCTGTCAAGGTTCCCGGTCGGCTCGTCAGCAAAGATGATCTCTGGTTGACCTGCTAGAGCTCGTGCCACCGCAACGCGTTGTTGCTGGCCTCCGGATAGCTCGTTGGGGCGGTGGCTGAGTCGATCAGCGAGTCCGACAGCGTCAATAACTTGATCGAGCCAAGATTCTGGTGGCGCGGTAGCTCCCAATCTTTGGGGTAATACGATGTTTTCTTTGGCTGACAACGTTGGCACCAAATTGAAGGCTTGGAAAACGAAACCAATGCGGTCTCGCCGTAATAACGTCAGAGCGCGCTCGGAGAGTTCGCTTATGTCGGTATCTCCAATAAAGACTTTCCCGGAATTAAGGGTGTCTAGACCGGCTAGGCAGTGCATCAATGTGGATTTTCCGGAACCTGATGGTCCCATGATCGCGGTAAATTCTCCCGCGGCAAGGTCGACAGATAATTCGTCAAGTGCCCGCACTACGGTTTCACCCGAACCATACATTTTTGAAGCATTAACGGCTCGGGCCGCGACTGCAGTGGTGGTAGTCATGCATGCACCCTATGGGTCAACATCGCATCGTTCGACCTATCAAGGATATTTCTCAAAGAGTTATTATCGTTGATCTACTTTGCACTTCAAACTGATAAGGAATCATGAGAAGTCGAAGCCCATCTTGATTTCGTAAGAACGAATATTTGAGCGAACTCAACGCTGGACTCGCCCTTGGCTAAGGAGAGAGCTAGGGTCAAAGCTCATGGCAGAGCGCGTATTAGTGACGAAATTAGGACTCGATGGGCATGACCGTGGAGTCAAAATCGTCGCGCGAATTTTGCGAGATGCTGGATACGAAGTTATATACACCGGGCTGTTTCAGACACCCGAAACCGTTGTTGCTGCAGCAATCGATGAGGATGTTTCAGCTATTGGAGTTTCAATGTTGTCTGGTGCTCACGAAGCATTGCTACCAATGGTCACCCAGGCCCTTAAAGACGCTGGTGCAGATATACCGGTAATCCTTGGTGGGATTGTTCCCGAAGCTGATTTCCAATCTATGTACGACGCTGGAGTCGCACGGGTTCTAACGCCGGGAGCGACCGCTGAAGAAGTAGTCACAGCTGTTAGCGGAGCAATTGAGGAGTATCAGGTTAGGTGATCTCCTTACATAAGCCCTAAGTGCTCTTGTAACCTAACCATCGTGATTATTGAACGATTTGGGGTAGTTGGCTGCGGCCTTATGGGTTCCGGTATTGCTGAAGTTGCGGCACGAAGTGGCTGTGACGTAAAGATTGTCGAAGCCAGTGATGGTGCGCTTCAGGCTGGTATGGAGCGGATGGAGCGAAGTCTCGACCGCGCAGTCAGGGCAGAGAAAATAACTGATGATGATAGAGCGCAGGTAATGGGAAATATTTCCTTTTCCACCAAGCTCACAAGCCTCGCCGACCGACAGTTTGTTGTCGAAGCAGTTGTTGAACAAGAGGAAGCAAAACTTGAAGTGTTCCGGCGTTTAAATGACGTCGTCGATGACCCAGAAGCAATTTTGGCGAGCAACACATCATCCATCCCAATCATGAAGCTTGCGATGGCGACTAGCAGGCCGCAACAAGTGATAGGTGTGCACTTCTTTAACCCGGTCCCAGTGATGGGACTGGTAGAGATTATTTCTTCGCTGCTTACAGGTGACAAAACTGCTGCTATTTGCCAAGAGTTTGCTTCAGATCAACTTCAGAAAAGAGTAGTGAGCAGCCAAGACCGTGCTGGATTCGTTGTTAATGCACTTCTGATTCCCTACATCCTTTCCGCTATTCGGATGATGGAATCAGGTTTCGCGAGTGCTGAAGATATTGATGCAGGCATGGTCTTAGGATGCAACCATCCAATGGGCCCCTTAGCTCTATGCGATCTAATCGGTCTTGATACCACTATGGCCGTAGCTGAGTCGCTTTACGAGGAGTTTAAAGAACAGCTATATGCGCCACCTCCTCTTCTTAGCCGCATGTGTGATGCCGGTTTGTTGGGCCGCAAGAACGGACGAGGATTTTACCGATACAACTAAGGTTGTCTCGGCGACGTCGCCGAACTTGCAGAGAAGTGAACCATATGAGTGACCCCGTTACAGAAGGAATTGACGCTTCGAGAGTCGCTTCGTGGTTTTCCGAACATGTTCCCGGAGTGAACCCGCCGTTGAGCTATGAACTCATCGCGGGAGGTCACTCAAATTTGACTTACCGAGTCGAAGACAAAAACAAGAATTTGTATGTTCTTCGTCGTCCGCCTTTGGGGCAGGTTCTAGCCACCGCGCACGATATGGCGAGAGAACACCGCATTATTAGTGCTGTCGGCAACACCGCCGTACCGGTTCCGCCGACCGTGGGGGTGTGCGAAGACCTAGAAGTAAACGCCGCTCCTTTTTACGTAATGGAATACGTAGAAGGCGATGTTCTCCACAGCGATATCGAATCAGCCCTAGTTCCTCATCAAGAACGACTGGATCTAAGTCGTCAGGTTGTTGAAGTGTTGGCAGAGTTGCACTCAGTTGAGCCTCAAGACATCGGATTGGGTGATCTCGCGAAAAGAGAGGATTACTTGGGTCGCCAACTCCGCCGGTGGAGTCGTCAATGGGAGCAGTCAAAGACACGCGAACTAGCGGTGATGGAAGAAGTCCAAGATCTCTTAGAGAGACAGAAACCTTCTCAGCTAGGTTCCACGATCGTTCACGGGGATTATCGGCTCGGAAATATGTTGACCAGATCCGGGCGTATCTTGGCGGTGCTTGACTGGGAATTGTGCACTCTTGGCGATCCATTGGCTGACGTCGGATACTTACTCAACAACTGGGTTGAACCAGACGAAGTGCCCGCCGGCTCCAGCGCCCCGACACTTGTGGGTGGGTTCGCCTCCCGAGAGGACCTAACGCGTTGGTACGAGCAGGCCTCCGGGCGCGACGTGTCAGGCGTGGCTTACTATCGAGCCTTTTCCTACTGGCGGCTAGCCGCCATTGTCGAAGGTGTCTTAAACAGATATGTCAATGGTGCGATGGGTGACCAAGAAGACGTAGATATCTCCGTCTTCAAAGAACAAGTAGAGACGCTTTCTGCCAGTGCCCTTGAACTTCTAAGTGACTAAAGTTCTCGAAAAACAGAGATAACTAGCCTTGGTAACTGCGTGACGATGCCCGACACTAACGACAGCCAAAGCACCGATATCCTCAACTTCGTGGAACGCGAAGCTGCGCCAAGAAACGGACGCTTTTTTATTGGAGCTGCTATTGGTGCCGTTGTCGGCGCCTTAGTAGCGGGCCTTATCGTGCTGAGCTTGGGTGACCCTCAGCGAATTTATGTAACCGAAAAGATGAACTCTGCCGAAGAAGTCGGACGAGCAGTTGCAGGTGTCCTCGATGACCAAATTCCTCTAACAACTGTTGCGGTAGATGCAGAAATGGTCTCAGAAACTGCCACCACTCCAGAGGTTGAAAAAACAAGCGCCGATCGTTTGGACGTCAAAGCAGTTTTGGCGGCGGTGGCACCGACAGTCGTCCAAATCGAAGTTTCGTCTGAGGATGGAATTTTCGGCGGAGGACAGGGAACAGGCTTCATCATTAGCGCGGACGGGCAAGTGGTGACGAACGCCCACGTCGTCGAAGATGCTGTGAGCATCAACGTCATGCTTTCTGATGGGACCGTCAGAACTGCGGAGCTAGTCCAACAAGACCCGACTAGAGATCTTGCAGTTCTAAAGATCGAAGGTGAAGATCTTCCTGCGGCGAGGCTAGGAAGATCTGCAGAGGTTGAGGTCGGAGACGAGGTGCTCGCAATAGGAAATGCGTTGGGCCTTGGAGATACGCCATCGGTAACCACTGGAATCATCTCGGCTTTAGATCGAGAGCTGCAACTGTCTGGCAATCGACTAACACGACTTATACAGACAGACGCTGCGATCAACCCTGGTAATTCCGGCGGCCCTTTGGTTAACGCTAAGGGCGAAGTGATCGGAGTAAATACAGCAATAGCGGGAAATGCTGAAGGCATAGGATTTGCAATATCGATAGACCACGCTCGACCTGTTATCGAAACACTCCAAACAGGCGAAGTGCCTAAACGACCTTTGCTTGGGGTCAACATCATCGACATAGAGATGCTTGATGACACTTCGCGCGATCAATACAACATTTACGAAGATGTAGAAGAGGGCATAGTCATTGTCGCTTTGACCGAAGATGGAGCTGCTAATGCCGCCGGTCTACAGATAGGTGAAGTTGTCATCAGATTCGATGGACAAGAAATTGAGACAGTTCAAGACCTTGTGGATGCTGTGAGAGATAGCGAAATCGGACGCACGGTGCGCGTCGAAGTCATAAGTAACGACGGTTCGATAAGAAAAGTCGATGTTGAATTAGGTTTCACGGAAGGTGCTGGGGGCTGAACCCAAGATCACCTATCGATTGATCCGACGTCGGCACCTAAATTTCGCGATACTTCCTGTCAGACCATTCTTTCCATCAATAGCTGGAGGCAGCATGTCCAACCGCACCTTTGACACTGGAACCGAAGATATTCAAACCGAGATTTCGGAAGGAGTGATGACGATCACTCTGAATCGGCCAGAGCGAAGAAATGCCATGTCAGACGCAATGCTCAAAGGACTAGTGGCATCGCTTGATGACGCCGAAACTGCAAGTGACGTGGGAGCGGTCTTGCTAACGGGTGCTGGCGGTGCCTTTTGCGCTGGTGGGGATGTAAAAGGCATGGCGGAGGCTGGTGGTGAAGGTGGGGATAGCGCCCTTCAATACGATGCTCGAGTTCATTTACAGCGACGTAATCAACGTGACACAGCGGGCAAGTTGTATGAATTGCCGAAGCCCACGATCGCAGCACTGCCAGGTCCAGCAGCTGGAGCAGGTTTGTCGATAGCGCTGTCTTGTGATCTCAGATACGGCGCGCCCAATGCGATACTCACAACAGCTTTTGCTCGAGTCGGATTTAGCGGAGACTATGGCGGAACCTATTTCATGAGTCGACTCATAGGCTCAGCGAAAGCCCGTGAGCTGTATTTCCTGTCCGAAAAGGTTGACATGGCAGAAGCAGAACGACTTGGCCTAGTGAACGGCGTCTTTTCTGAAGAGTCACTTCAGGAGGAAGCCACATTGATTGCGAAAAGATTGGCGCAAGGACCGACGGTGGCCTACAGGTACATGAAGGAAAATCTGAATCGGGCAGTGAATGGCGAAATGGGTGAATGCCTAGATATGGAGGCGGCCCACCATATTCACTGTGGCCAAACCGATGACCATAAAGAAGCTGCACAAGCCTTTGTCGACAAACGAGAGCCCGTCTTCAAGGGCCGATAAGTCAGATAAACACCGCGCTTAAGGGTCCGAATCGGGATACCTTCGAAATAGTGAGCGGCCGGACCTTCATACAAAACCCAGGACCAACCAATATCCCAGAGCGAATACTCCGGGCTATGGCAAGACCCGCCGTGGACTTCGGAACAGAAGACTTTGGGTTGCTGTTGGGTTCGTCGTTGAAGACTCTCAATCAATACATGGCTAATTCGGGACCGCTGATTGGCTATACGAGCACGGGACATGGCGCGTGGGAGGCGACAGTCACCAACATGTTCGATGTTGGAGCCTCCGTGCTGCTATGTGACAGTGGCCATTTCAGCCACCGGTGGGGAGAGATGTGTGAAGCCCACGGGCTAGATGTGCAATGGTTTGAAACGAGCTGGCAACGAGGAGTTGATCCCGACGCTCTTCGAGATGCTCTATCGGCTGAATCAGGCGCGAAGATCCAAGGTGTGCTCGTTGCACACACGGAAACATCAACTGGTGTGACTTCTGATTTAGCGGCGATAAGGGATGTATTGGATGATTTGGATCACTCAGCTTTACTTGTTGTTGATTCGATAGCCTCCTTTGGTTGCGCTCCCTTGGATGTTGACGAACTAGGCGTCGACGCATGCTTGGCGGTTAGTCAGAAAGGTTTGATGATGCCTGTTGGTCTTGCCTTCAGCGGGATCAGCGAACGAGCAGTAGAAGCCGCCTACGCAAATCCGCGACGCAGATTTTATTGGGATTGGAGGCGTCGCCTAGAAGTTGAGGGGTACCGCACTTTTTGTGGAACGCCGCCGATACACCACATCTTTGGGCTTAATGAAGCGTTGAGTATGTTTGAAGAAGAAGGTGGGATTCACGCAGTCACCAATAGACATCGACGTTTAGCAACAGCAGTTCGAGTGGCTGTCCAGGCATGGAGTAGCGCTGGTGCTATCGAATTCAACGCCGTTAACGAACACGAGCGTTCGGACAGTGTTACATGTGTGCGAGTCGGTCCTGAGTACGACGCCGATCAAGTCATCGAAGTAGCGAGAGACAAATACAACTTGACGATGGGCAAGGGCATTGGGCCATTAGCTGGTTCCGCATTTCGGATTGGACACCTTGGCGATCTTAACGTTCCAATGATCCTTGGAGCTTTGGGGGCTATAGAGACTTCGTTGCGAACCTGTCGCATACCCATAGGCGGTGGTGGGTTAGAGGCCGCGGCTGAAGAGCTAAGTGATGTGAGTAGTTAGATGCTCCCCACCGGTCCAATGAGTAGCAGTGAGAGGTTGGCATTAATAGACCAAATCCATGACTCGTCTCTGTCTATCGTCATCGCGGTGACTGGGGGAGGAGTTGTAGCAATTTCAGACTTGTTGCTTGTGCCCGGTGCCTCTCGAACAGTCATAGAAGCCGTCGTCCCCTACTCATTTCAGGCGTTGTCGCGTTTAGTCGGTTACTCCCCAGAGCAGGCTGTATCCGAAGAAGTCGCAGAGAAGATGGCGTCGGCATGCCTTCGAAGAGCACAAGAACTATCAGGTAATGATGGACCGATAGCCGGAGTAGCTTGCACGGCTGCTTTAGTAACTGACCGTCAGCGACGCGGAGATAACCGTGCTCATATCGCAGTCGCTACCTCTGAAGGTTCCTCATTGTCCAATGTGTCCTTAGAGAAAGGTCTGAACGACCGAGCGACAGAGGACCGGATTGTGTCCGATGCGGTGCTCCAAATGATCGGAATAGCGGCAAAGGTGGCTGAATAGCGAAGTGTGAGCAAGAATCTCCGTATGGCCCGACGCAACAAACATCACATTCCACAAACGGCTGAGGGATTTGATGCCGCATGGTTCACTCGGGCCATCGGGTCAAAATATGAAGGCGTAGTAACCGATGTCACGACCGAAACTATTGGTGAAGGGATTGGTTTCTTAGGTGAGCTACATCGATGCGCTTTGACTTGGCAGGGCGGGATCGAAGCACCGTCGTCAGTGATTGTCAAAATACCCTCGAAAGTTGCAAAGAACCGTTCTCTTGGCGAAGGCTTGGCTGTATACGAACGTGAGATTCGTGTTTACAGAGAAATGAGCGGGTATCTAGGGATTCCCATGCCGGAATTTATTTGGGCAGATTATGACCCCAATCCCGCGCCATGGCTTGAAACGCTCTTCACGTTTTTGTTTCGAAAACTTCCTGTCGTCGCGGTAAGTCGAGTACTTGACCTTCTCTTGTTGATTGGGGCGAAGAGTCCTCGGAGATATCTGTTGATGATGGAAGACATCAATGACGCTCGTCCACCCAGCCAAATTGATGGCGGATCAATAGACGATGCACTTGTTGGCCTCGATTTGTTGGCTCGGTTTCACGCCCACAACTGGAGCCATACGGAACGCAGAGACGCTCACCCAATTATTTGGAGCGTGGGCCACGTACCCAAAGTCGTCCAGGCCAGTTATCGACGAAATCGATCTGCCTTTGTCGAACGGTTTGGCGCTCTTATTGGCGAAGAGATGGTCGCCAAGATGGATGAGGTTCAAGAGCAACTTCCTGAACTATGTCGCCGGATGGAACGAGACCCGTGGACCCTTTGCCATGGTGACTATCGGCTAGATAATTTGATGTTCCGTTCTGATGGACGAACAACGGTGCTTGATTGGCAAGGACTTGCATGGGGAAGACCTGGTTGGGAGGTTGCGTACTTTATTACCACCGCCTTAGAACCACACCACCGAGCCGAAGAGCAAACGATGTTGTCCCAGTATCACGAAACACTGGTAGCTGAGGGAGTAAGTAACTACAGCTTCGATGAATTATTAGAAGATGTCATGGTCTCGAAAGCAATTCTTGCGCACCGTATGGTCGCAGGAGATGACCTGTTGGACACTGAAACGGAACACGCTGACAGTGATTTCATTGAGGTGATCGTTAAACGAGTAGTTGGGTGGGTTGACCTCAACTCTTAGCTGAATAGTCCGTCGCCTATACCTTCAGCCACCTCGTCCATCTCCATGTCGGCAAGTTCGGGCCACACTTCGAAGTTGTGTTCACCCAAATATGAGGGAGATAACAGGTTTGTAGGTGGTCGAACGCCGTTAATCAAAGATGGAAATGTGTCAACCACTCGCTTCCCGAAAATCGGATGTTCGACATCGCGCCAGAAGCCTCTCGCAGAGAGTTGAGGATCTTCTCGTACAAGGTCACCAGCGTTTTGGACCATTCCGGCGGGAATCCGCAGCGACTGTAGAAGTTCAACCACAGCGACCGAATCTCTACCGCTTACCCAATCTGCAATCACTTGGTCGATCTCTTCCCTGTGATGCTGTCTCTCCTCCTCACTTAATAGGGGCTCTAAAAGGTCGGATTCCAATAACAGGCACAAATTTTTCCATTGGTCATCGTTGGATGCTGTAATCGCGACGTAACCGTCCAGGGATCGGTAGACCTCGTTAGGAACATGATCCTGCAGTCCATCGCGATTGCCGTTCGGTTGAGCTGCGACATCGTTAGACAAGTAATTAAGCGCCGCTGGGCCGATGGAATAGGTCCCAACCTCTAATTGCGCCATATCGATATGTTGACCCAAACCAGATGTATCGCGTTCAAGCAGAGCTGCCATGGTGGAAGTAGCAGCCGCAAACCCGGCGAGATGATCGTTGAGAGAGAACCCTGGCCCAACATCGCCGCGATCAGCGAAGTTCGTGAGATGCGTGATTCCGCAAATTGCATGAATGGTCGGGGCATAGGAAATCACGTGACTCCAGGGACCATCGTGTCCACACCCAGACATTGACACGTAAATCAATCGAGGGTTCCAAGCTTTAACGGTCTCCCAATCAAGACCCCAGGCATCCAAAACGCCTGCGCTGTAGTTCTCGATTAGGACATCGCAATTTTCGATCAATTTGCGAATCGTTTTGAGAGCTTCTGGATGCTTCATGTCAAGAGTAGCGCTACGTTTCCCTCGGCCCCAGACGAAGTAGTACGGGTAATCAGGACGATTTACGAGAGTGCTGTGTTCCTCGTTCTGCACTCGAATAACGTCCGCTCCTAAATCGGCCAGCATTCGAGTAGCGAATGGACCCGCCAATACCCAAGTCAGGTCCAATACTCGCAGACCCTTAAGCGGAAGCGAAGCTTCTGATTCTTCGAATGACTCGTTGACGTCTAGCTGCTCGACTTGTGACCAACGGTCGATGATCGCCTTAATACCGGTTTCTGATCCTGGGGGAGGCTTAAGAGGACTTGCTGGGGTGCGAGAAAATCGGACGAGCCGTCCAGGTTGTCGAACAGAAGATGTCTGATTTTGGGAGAAGAAATTTCGGTGCTCGAATTGGGGACTCGAGCAGGCTTCACCGATTTCGTGGACAGCGCCGATAGCCACATGCTGCTCTTGTGCTCTGCTCCAAAGGTCCATTGCATCGTGCGTTTGGACCCAGTTCCGCATTGTGTCCATAGCGTCGTCTATCTGTTCCAATAGTTCCTCGACGTCGTAGCCCAACCACTCATGGCCTTCTTCGAATCCCTCGTCAACCATCATCTGAAACGCATGATCGGGAGTTGGTGTAAGTGTGATCATCATGTGACCGTTTCGGCACGGAGCTAGGTCATACGCTCGGAGCCAATGAAGCGCCCCTTGGCGCGCAGCAATTTTCGGAAGTGGAAGGACATCGTCGAATAGCCATTGCATCAAAATATTTTCGACGGAACCGCTCACAGTTTCATGAATGGATAGGTCGTAGTGTCGACCAACCCCTTCTCTGCGAACTCTGAACAACCCTGAAAGCGCACACAATAACGCCATGAAACCCGCGTAGTTGTAAGTCTGGCGGCCCCAGACGTTCAAAGGTTTGTCGGGTAACCCTCCCACCGATAAGAAGCCTCCCAATGCGGCGGCCGTTAAATCGGAACCTACCCAATCCGCACGAGGTCCAGTACGTCCGAAAGGTGTGATTGAAACCTGAATCAGTCTAGGGTTCTCGGCCATTAAGTCTGAGTGGTCAATGCCCATAGCGGCTAGATCGCCAGGATTTGTGGTCTCGATAATCAGGTCTGCTTCCATCGCCAGTGCCCGGTATTCTTCTCGCCCGGCCTCTGTTCTTAAGTCAATAACATGGAGGTCTTTCCCTCCGTCATACCACCAGTCAAGGACACCCCCATTTTCGGCTTTCATGGACTGTCCCGAAGAACCTTCGTCTGTCACCCTGATGACGTCTGCGCCGAACTCTGTCAGGAGTTTGGTAGCGAATCTGCCTGAATCGCCTGTTAGGTCTATGACTCGGAGGCCTGAAAGCAAACTCATGAATCGATGAATGTCTCACCAAAAGAGGTGAGAGTATTCCTTATTTCTTCGATATCACCGGTATTGCAGGACAGCACAATGTCCGTGACCCCAACTTCCTGGTAGGCATTAATCAGTTCGGAATTGATGCCGTCGAAATCACGCCGCACCTGGATAGGGAAGTCGCTTACAGAACGTCCGGCCGACGTCATTTCATCTTGTATGACAGGCAGTCGTTTTAGGATCCCTTCCGGGGAAAGGCCAAGCGGATGCCAGCCGTCTCCCAGTTGCCCTACTCGTCTTAGGGCAGGGCCTCTGTTGCCTCCGATTACGATAGGTGGGTGCGGCTTTTGGAAGGGTTTTGGAGAACTGACGACGTTTTCGAAATCCCAATATTTACCATTGAGACTTGCTTCTGTTTGAGTCCAAAGAGCTACTAGTACTTGTATAAACTCGTTGCTGTAATGGCCTCGGTCCTGATACTCAGACCCCAAGATTTCGTTTTCTTCGGGCAAGCTGCCGACGCCCAGCCCAAGGGTTATTCTCCCCCCGGACAGGTGATCCAGGGTGGCTATTTCTTTTGCCAGAACCATGGGGTGGAGATAGGGCATCACTAGAACACTCGTACCAAGAGTCGCCGTTTCGGTTTGTGAGGCCAGCCAAGTCAGAGTGATTAAAGCATCGTGGTAGGGGGCTTGACCCAACCGATCGTGGACATAACCCACATTGATCACATGGTGGTTTACCCAGAGTGAATCGAATCCAAGTTGTTCTGCTAGAACTCCTAGTTCT
>CAJWBN010000005.1 GCA_913020735.1 uncultured Acidimicrobiaceae bacterium | reverse complement strand
TCGAACTATCGCCATCGAAAGCTTTTTCACTGGTCATTTCGAGACAGCACTACATTCCGACGAACTCTTAACTGAAATACAAATTCCCATCACTCCAAAACGACACATGGGTTTCCACGAAATCACCGCTAGAAGTTCAGATTTCGCCATGGCGGGGGCTATCGCTAGTGCAACCCTTGCTGCTTCTGGAACGCTTGACGCAGTCCGTGTAGTGACCTTTGGACTAGGAGATCGACCCGTACGCCTAAGAGACGTAGAGATCGCTGTCGCTAATGCTCAAGGAGACCCTACTGCGCTTCGCTCGGCCGCCCAGTTAACGAAAGATCTCGTCTTACCACGAGACGAAATCCATCTTTCAGCCAACTACCGCACCCGGCTTGCTGTCGCTGTTGTGCAACGCGCACTCGAAGGCGCTCTCGCTGTTGAATCAGGTTTCATCCGATGAGCGGTACCGGGACTCACCAGTTGTCAATTTCAATCAATGGCCGTCATGAGAATTTCGATGTCGAACCCCGGTCTACCTTGGCTGAACTTCTGAGGGAACAAGCGGGGCTTACGGGCACGAAAATTGGCTGTGAACAAGGATCATGCGGTGCCTGCACAATTCTCTTCGATGGGGAACAGGTTCGTTCCTGCCTCATGTTCGCCGTTCAAGCGGCCGATTCGGAGGTATGGACGATTGAAGGCTTAGCCAGTCCTCCTCCTGAGAACCAGACTTCGCCTACTCCACTAGCGGGATTACCGGAGCTAGCCGAAGCATTTAAGCGCAACCACGCGCTGCAATGCGGATTTTGCACACCAGGAATGCTCATCGCTGGAACCCTTATAGGCGAGGCGTGTGGAGGAGCCATAAACGAAGAAAGAGTGAAAGAAGGCCTGTCAGGCAATATCTGTCGCTGCACCGGCTACCAGGGAATTGTTCAATCGGTTGTCGAAGTCTTCGAATTAAAGACTTCCAATCCCGCCGGGGAGAAACCTCAATGACTGGTAGTAACGAGACCTTCAAAGAGGTGCTGCGATTTGAAGATGACGCTCTCCTGAATGGCAGCCGTCGCTTCATTGATGACCTCGAACCTCGTGGGACGCTGCATATAGCCATGGCACGGAGTCCAGTCGCTCACGCACGACTCGCGTCGATCGACATAGCCAAGTCCTCTTCAATGCCTGGAGTTCACACCGTCCTTACGGGGGAAGATATTTCACGACACTCGACGCCAACGCCGATCGGGTGGGAGCACATTGCCGACCAACGCCGCACAGAAAGTCTTGCCATGGCAACCTCGACGGTTCGCTACGTAGGACACATCGTGGCAGCGGTGGTTGCTGAGACACGCGCAATTGCCGAAGACGCTGTAGATGCAATCGAAATTGACTACGACCTTCTCCCTGCTGTGATGGACGTCGATGCTGCTCGTGAAACTAATGCTCCTATTCTTCACAGCTCTTGGCCAGACAACGTTCTAGCAACTGATCAACAGACTTCCGGCGACGGCCGCTCTGCCCTGAAGTCAGCACACACAATTGTTGATCTCGAACTCGACATCGGCAGAGCATTCGGCTGTCCCCTTGAAACCCGAGGTGTTATTGCAGACTGGGGTTTGCAAAATCAAGCCGGTAGTCAGCGTTCAGGCTCCGTTGGACGACTCATCGTCGATCTCAATTCTCAGTCTCCTAACCGCGTCCGTGAAGTTTTGTCTCAAGTGCTCGGCGTCAGTGTGTCTGACCTTCTCGTACGGGTTCCAGCTATTGGTGGCGGCTTCGGGGCTAAAGCCAATTATTACGGCGAAGAAATCATTACCTGCATAGCGTCCAAGGTCTGTGGGCGGCCCGTTAAATACATCGAAGATCGCTCAGAAAGTTTCGTAGCCACCTCCCACGCTCGAGACGCAAAAATGTCAGTTTCGATCGGAGCAGACGGTGATGGAAGCATCGTCGCTTTCCGAAGTGACGTGGTCGGCACACTTGGAGGCGAAGTAAGCAGCGTTGGAATGGGGCCAATATGGGTTTCCACCCGAGCTGGTACCGGCTCGTATCAAATACCCAACGCGGACATCACCACGACCGGGGTCATGACGAACCGAACCCCATTTGGGTCATTTCGCGGCTGGGGCAGCCCAATCGCGAACTTCGCTATCGAACGCGCTATCGATGCTTTAGCCGACCGTCTAAGTATTGACCCCATAGACCTGAGACTGAAAAATATGGTCCGCCCAGAACAGATGCCGTTTCAGAACGGATTGGGCTGGCGTCTGGACAGCGGCGATTACCCCGAAGCTCTGCGCCGAACATTGAAGTCCGTTACCCAGGCCGGCTGGTTTGACGAAGTGACTGATGCCACCTCTAATGGGCGTTTCGTCGGGATCGGCCTAGTGAACTTTATCGAGGCAACAGGCGTGGGCAATAGCCGCAAGATGGGGCGCCTACCAATGGAACAAGGCGGTTTCGACGAAGCCGTAGTTCGCATGGACTCCACCGGGACGGTTCAAGTTTTCACCGGTCAAACCGGAATGGGGCAGGGCATTGAGACCACACTCGCTCAGGTTTGCGCGACTGCCCTTGGAGCGAACGTCAATGATGTTCGAGTGGTCTTCGGAGATACGGACAGTTGTCCATACACCGGGTACGGCACGGGCGGGTGTCGAACTGCCCCGGTCGCAGCCTCCTCTGTCATGTTGGCCAGTCAGGATCTTCAAGGCCAGGTTCTTGAAATGGCTGCCTCGCTTCTGAACTTAGATGAAGCAGAGCTCACAATTTCTAACAGCGCTGTAAGTGGCCCCACCGGAGAAAAAGTGACTTTCGCCGATATCGGCACTGCTGCATACCGAAAGCTAAATCGACTTCCAGATCATCACAGTCCGACTCTGCAGGCACGCTATGTCTGGGACCCAGTAGACAGGACGATCGGATATGGGAGCATTGCAGTGATGGTTGAGGTATGCGCCGACACCGGTTTAGTCAGCGTCCTGCGTTACCACGCTGTGGATGATTGTGGTTACGTCATTAATCCAGCGATCGTTGATGGCCAAGTTATGGGAGGCTTTGTCCAAGTACTGGGCTCCACTCTGATGGAAGAACTTCGCTACGACGAGGATGGCAACCCACTTACCACCACGTTTAGGGACTATCTCGTGCCCTTGGCCGGCGATGTGCCGGAAATGACCGTTGAACACATGGAAACACTGCCTCCAGATGTCCCGTCGGGTTCCAAAGGGGTCGGAGAAGCAGGCACAATGGCCGCCATGTCAGCCATCGCCCAAGCGGTCGAGCATGCTTTACCCGGGGGTTACGGATGGATCCGGTCCATCCCGTTAAGCCCCGAACTTCTGCTACATCACATCGACGCCGCTACACCATGATTGATGTTCAGACGACTCTGACAGAGCTTCAAGTCGCGATGGCCAAAGGAGATCTCACCGCGACAGAAATTGCGCACCACTACTGGAACCGTACTTTGCGGTTAAACGACCGCCTCAACGCCTTCTCGTGGCTGGATCCCGATTTCCTCACTCACTCTGATCATCCCTGCTTTAACTCGCTGCCGATTGGTATCAAGGATGTCCAGGAGGTTGCAGGACAGCCCAACACCAAGTCCTCGTTTATGGTTTCCGGCGAACCAGTCGCTCAGAATTCATTATTCATTGATCGAGTTCTGTCAGCAGGTTTCGTCGCCATGGGCCGCACAGCATCTTCTGAACTCGCCGCAGCATTGACAACTGAAAGCCTCAAACACGGCACAACCATCAATCCATGGCACGAAGACGTGACCGCTTCTGGTTCTAGCGGCGGATCAGCCGCTGCAGTAGCTGCCGGTTTGGTACCCGTTGCCACAGGAACCGACGGCGCCGGCTCTATCCGACTCCCAGCTGTCGCCTGCAACCTTGTTGGCCTGAAGGTGACTCGTGGTCTACTCCCCCAACAGACCGGCCCCTGGGACTGGTCTTCCGTCGACGGTTTCCTTACGCGTACCGTTCTTGACGCCGCGACAATGATCGAACTGGTCGACACCCCTGATCCCGATGCATGGATGCCGCAGCGGCCTAATAATGATCCTCCCCTAACCGATCGACTTAGCGAGCCCCTCTCTAAGCTTCGGATAGGCGTACTAAACCGCCCACCCAACAGCGCTTCGGTTTATGAGCCTCAACTCGCTGCTTTAGAAGAAACGGCATCCTTGTTGGCTCGGATGGGCCATACGTTGATAGAGGTTCATCCCAACCAACTAAACATCGAAGGTCTAGATGGCTATCGACAAGTAGTGGCCCCCGGCTGGAGTCACCTTTTGGATTACGACCTCACCCAGCCAGCTCATCCTTCAGTTATCGCGCGCCTTCAAGTGACTGATGGTGCAACCGTCCCTCAATTCGTTCGTGCAGTTGCCGAACTTCGTAAAGGCACCAGGGCAGTCGTTAGTCGCTGGCGCACTGACTTCGATGTGCTCCTGACACCTCTCACCGGTTGCCCGTTTCCTGACCACGGCGTTCTACTAGACGAGACAGCTGCTCCGCCCGGGGAACGACCAATTTCGGACGCCACTCGGGGCTTCGTTGACTGGGTCAACATCCTCGGCCTTCCCGCAATCAGCCTCCCAACCCACGTCGATCCGCGAGGTGTGCCATTTGGCGTTCAACTCATTGGCAGGCCATATAGCGAGGATGTGCTGCTGCGAATGTCAATGCTTCTCGAAGATCACCATCAATGGCACACGCGCCAGCTACCAGAGGAGTTTCGCTAGCTATGAACGGTCCCTCATCAGTTGAAACCGAGAATCTCTTATCAAACCAAAGGACGCCTCCCGTGCAACGCCCAAACCCCACATCTTTCGATCATGACACGAGCGAAATCCTTCGAATCCACCAGCAATGGTGGAAAGCCAATGTAGGTCTCGATATTGATTCCATGCAGCAGTGTTTTCCATCCGGCGACGCTTTTTCGATGTTCAATCGCAATGGGTTCACGTATTTCGGTGTGGACGAGCTCACCAAACTATGGGAGCACTACTCCGAAGGACCACCACGACTCATTCAAACGGTGGCAGTCCTACGACTAGTCGTAGGCGGCGACATGGCGTGGCTTATCTGCGAACTTAAGTACCGGAGAGTTTCACCAGTTACTTCGGATGACCATTGGGAGCCCGCCGGAGTTGACCAGGTGTTTGGAAGCAAAGCAACCGAGATCTACCACCGTGACGACGGTAACGGCAATCCCGAGTGGCGCATGTGGCATTTCCAGTCTGGGGCCCTGCATTCAGGGGAGGAAAATCGGCCTGCCTTTGATGATGCGGAACAAACCAATCAACTCGGCCATAACCCATATGGTCCACCGCTGACCTACACGTACACCCTCGAGGGTTACGAAGGGAAAGCTTCGTTTGAAGACTAGATAGGTCACGCAACAGTGCGTGCCGGTATCTAGTCTCGGCACACCCAACTCTTAATAGAGTTCTCCTCGTTTTCCTGCCGCCAATTCTTCTTCATCCCAATAGCCGATAGAGATTCCTCTCTTGGCAGTACTCCCAGGCTCACTTGTAGCACCAATCATCTGATCGGTAACGGTTGTGTCGTGTCGACGATGACGGAACCAATCAAACAACTGCTCATGCAGTTCGGCCACAACTGGCTGAAGAGTTGGGTCAGCAATGCGATCAGTCTGCTCGGCAGGGTCCTCATCGAGGTCATACAAAAGGTTTGGACCTACCTCGCTCAGGACGTACTTGTATTTATCGGTTCGAAGCATTGTGGCTCGACGCTTTCTCGGCTCGTTTGCTTCGGTAACGTAATGAGACATTTCTAAGAATCCCCAGTCAGCTTCACAGACGACGAAGCTTCGTTCGCTTCCACCCTTGCCATGGAGCAAGGGCACTAGGGATTCACCCTCAAGCCATTGCTTCCGCGTTTCATTCTCTCCCCCTAACGCTTCAACAAATGTCGGGACAAGGTCTATTGCCTCAACTAGCTCGTGCGACGCTGTGCCTCGAGTCCCATCCGCCTGAGATCGCGGATCCACAACGATCATTGGAACTCTGACCACCTCTTCATTGATCCAGTCTTTTTCGCCCATCCAGTGATCGCCCATGTATTCCCCGTGGTCGGAGGTAAACACAATCAATGTGTCACTCATTCTCCCAAGTCGGTCCATCTCGGCGAACAAACGACCTAGATGATCATCAATCTGTTTAACCAGCCCCAGATAGGTAGGTAGCACCAACTCTCTAGTCGCAGTCCTGGACATCGCTTTCCCGATACGCGATTTCTGGAGGGCACTGATTACTGGGTGGCTCGTTTCTAACTCTGCATCAGTTCTGTTCGGCTGAGGCATTTCTTCTCTTGAGTACAAAGAGTTGTAAGGAGCGGAAGCAACATACGGCCAATGAGGTTTGATGTAGCTAAGGTGCAAACACCACCGGTCATCACCTGCTTTTTTCATGAAGTCAATCGCCCGATCTGTCATATAGGCGGTTTCTGAAAACTCGTCTGGGACAACTGCCGGAAATGGTGCCGACCTCAAAAGCCAACCGGAGCACAGCTCACCATCGCCATCAACGACGCTATTGGCAGCCGTATGCCAGGGGTTATCGCCTAAAAACCCATTGGAACGCAAGAAGTCGTTGTAAGGAAGGTCTGGCCGCACTCGTTCATCTGGGTGCAACCCGTCGTCGTGTTCTTCGGGCTCAAACCCGCATTCCGACAAAAAAAGCCATTCGGGCGAGTTAGCTGGAATCGCGAGCCGGCTTCGAGCTTCCTCATCCGCCCGCATATGAGTTTTTCCTACCAAAACCGCAGGTACCCCGAGGTCTCGGAGGTGATCTCCCATAGTTTTCTGCGTCACTTCAAGGGGAACTTGGTTCCATCGCGCCCCATGGCTGACCACGTACCGGCCCGTGTAGTAGCTCATCCGTGACGAGCCGCATACTGCACCATTTACGAAAGCTCTATCGAAGCGAACACCTCTGTCAGCCAAGGCATCAATATTCGGGGTCTCAAGAAACGGATGCCCTACGCATCCCAGCGCATCCCATCTGAGTTGGTCGCACATGATGAACAGCACGTTTCGCAACGGTGTCTCAACTGTCTCTTGGTCATTAGGTGTCATCGAGACCGGACCTCAATCAAATCCCTATCCAAGTCATCTATAGACCCAACTCCCGATAACGCCATTGTGTGCTCTACCCCTGCCCGGAGAAATTCCAGTACCCAATCCACACCGCGTTCACCTGCGGCTCCCAAGGCGTAGAAATAAGCTCTGCCGATCATGCAGGCGTCAGCACCCATCGCTACGGCCTTCACGATGTCGCTGCCTCTTCTCACTCCCCCATCACAGATGATGGAAGTACGATTTCCAACTGCGTCAGCTACAGGTGCAACAAGATCAATCGGTGACGGAGCGTAGTCAAGTTGTCGACCTCCATGATTAGAGAGAATCACCCCGTCTAATCCCATATCAGCCGCTATCACTGCGTCTTCGACCGTCTGCACTCCTTTTATCATGATCATTCCGGGCCAATTATCTCTAAACCACTCGATGTCCGACCAAGACAGAGCTGGGTCAAATTGGCTATTGATGTAGTCAGATAACGTGACCGGTGTAGACCCATCACCGACAGCCGAGCTTCCTTTAACATTTGCGAATTGAATTGGCTCAGCTCGCAAAAAGTCGGCGGTCCACCTGGGATGCTTTATCCCATCGAAGATGGTGTCCAAACCAACTTTTGGAGGAAGACTAAATCCTCGACGAACATCTCGCTCCCGGCGCCCTAGGACAGCAGTATCGACCGTAATCATGATGCCCTCATACTCTGCGGCGGCGGCTCGTTCCAGCATCTCTTTCAGCACCGGTTTGTCACGCCAGACATAGACCTGAAACCACTTTCTTCCGTCGTTTACTTCAGCGACTTCTTCAATTGATCGAGTACCCATAGTTGACAACGAATACGGAATTCCCATTCTGTGGGCTGCTCGAGCGACCGCTAACTCTCCCTGACTGTGAGCAATCCGGTCAAAGCCTGTAGGTGCGATCATCAAAGGGAGCGGTATCCGACCGCCTAATAGTGTGGTGCTTGTGTCTATCGCGGCGACGTCTCTAAGGACTCTGGGTCGAAAATAATAGTTCTTGTAGGCCGAGACATTGTTAGCTGCCGTGACTTCGTCTTGGGCTGCTCCGTCGATGTAGTCGAAACAACCTCCGGGCAGGCGTTTCTTCGCCATAGCTCTCAAATCGCCAACATCTGCAGCTTTTGCGAGTTTCCGCGCAGTCCGATCACGTTCATATCTCCGGAATCGAACAACAGATCGCAATGTGTTGAACATCCCCATATCAGGCCTCCGGTCTTGAATTGGTTCCATCACCCTAGAATCTGAAACAGTGAGCCTGTACTACGTGCAGAAGTTTCTGTTTGAACTCAACCGCGATGAGGATTTTCAGTCCCGTTACGCGGCTGATAGACGCGGCGCGCTCGCGGGCTTCGATCTGTCAGACGAAGAGCAACGGGCTCTTACCGAACCTGATATTGGGCTGCTATTTCATATAGGAGTTAACGGTCAAATTCTCATGCATTTTGCTGCGTTCCATTCGATTGAATGGCAAGACTATTTGCAGCAAATGAGAGACGGAATAGATACCCATGGCCCAGTTCGCGAAGGCGTCTACGCAGTCACCGGATATGAAGGCGTCGAGGCTCACTCTGATCGACTCGGTCAAACAAGCAACATTGAGGATGGGGGTAACTGATGCCTTTGGTATTCGCCGGGGTATGTAGCCATGCCCCAGGGATCGTTGGACGAGCTGATCAAGCAGACCCATCAGCCAAGGATCGCCTTTACGATGCTTTCGGAGACATGCGGGACCGATTAGAGGCCAGCAAACCAGACGCTTTAATCGTTGTCGCTGCTGAACACTTCGCCAATTTCTTCATGAATAACATGCCCAGCTTCGCTATGGGAATGGCCGACTATTACGAAGGACCGATCGAGAATCCGGATTGGTTAGGCATCCAAAAAACACGGATTCCTGGCGACAAATCGTTGTCGGAACGACTCATTCGCAAGGTGATGCAAAAAAGTGATGTGAGTTACGCCGAAGAGTGGAAATTCGACCATGGAATAATGGTCCCACTGCATTTCTTAACACCCAGCTACAACCTGCCTATCGTGCCGGCCAACATCAACTGTCAAGGCCCTCCGCTAGCGCCTCTCCATCGTGCTTGGGCATTCGGTCAAGCTTTACGAGAAGCTGCTGACTCGGTTCCTGAAAGAATCGCCCTCATAGGGACAGGGGGCATTAGCCACTGGCCTGCCACGCCTGATAGTGGAAAAATCAATGAGGAATGGGATCGACGCTTTCTCGATCAGTGGTCACGTTGCGACAAAGATGCGATGCTGTCTTACGACGACAGCCAGTCATACCTAGATGCGGGACAGGGCGCCTTCGAGATTCGCACGTTCATGACTATTTCTGCGGCCACCGAAGGAATCGAGGGGACGGTGCACTTCTATGAACCAATCCCAATCTTCGCAGTCGGTTGTACGATCGCAACAATCAATCTTTGATTGTCATCTACTACCTTTAAACACTTGATGAACTGACCACTATTTTCGAGAAAATAAAATATACGACTATGCCCAGCACACAAGAATTACTCGAGCGCTACAGAGCAGTCATGCCTTCGTTCGTGACGCCTCTTTATGAAACACCGATTTCTATAGAACGTGGTGAAGGGGGCTACGTCTGGGATCTTGAAGGCAACAAGTACCTTGATTTTTTCGGGGGCATCCTGACAACAATGATTGGACACTCAGTTCCTGAAGTTGTCGAAGCCGTTCAAGAGCAAGCTTCGAAGGTCATGCACACCTCAACTCTTTATCTCAATGAACAAGTTGTTTCATTCGCTGAAGAAGTTGCAGCGGTATCGGGAATTCCTGATGCAAGGGTTCTTTTCACTACTTCAGGTTCAGAGGCAAACGACACGGCCATATTGCTCGCGACTAACTACCGCCAATCGAACCAGGTTCTAGCTATGCGAAATAGCTACCACGGTCGCTCACTTACAACTCAAGCTGTGACATCGCATCGGAGTTGGCTCACAAGCAGCTACAGCGGACTTGACGTTCATTTTGTTCAAGGTCCATATCGTCTTAGGAGCCCGTTTAGAGAATTGGACGACGAATCATTTACTCAGGCATGTGTCTCTGATTTAGCTCAGCTCCTCGACATGACCGACGCTGGGGGATTTGCCGCGTTAATCGCAGAACCCATTCAAGGAGTGGGGGGCTTCGCTACACCACCTGACGGATTTTTTGGTGCCATGCACAAGGTGTTGGAAGCCAACAACATTTTGTTCATAAGCGACGAAGTCCAAACAGGTTGGGGTAGGACCGGCGACCACTTCTGGGGTTACGAAGCTCATGGAATCACTCCCGACATTCTGACGTTCGCAAAGGGGGTGGGTAATGGCATCACCCTGGCTGGATGTGTAGCCCGAGCAGAAGTAATGAATGTGTTGGACCGCACTTCTTTCACGACCTTTGGCGGCAATCCGCTGTCCGTGGCGGCGGGCAAAGCAACTCTCAACTACGTGAAGGACCATAACCTGCAATCAAACGCGGCTATCCGTGGTCATCAGATGACAAGCCTTCTAAGTGAGTCGTGTGAGTCAACGGACTGGGTTGCAGAATTACGAGGCAAAGGACTCATGCAGGCCATTGAGTGCGTCCAACCCGGAAGTATTGAACCAAACGCTTCAGCCGCTGCCAGTTTGATTGAGGAATGCAAAAACAAGGGCTTGTTGGTGGGCAAAGGCGGCCTTTATGGGAACGTTATTCGTTTGACTCCGATGCTCAACGTGTCCGAAGCGGAGATGAACGAAGGCTGCGAGATAATTATTTCGGCCTTGAATTCGATTAACGGTTAATCATTTCTACATACGCCCGAACCATAGATTCTAAATTTGGGTCAGCGGGCAGCCCTAGTTCGCGTCCTCGCCGGTCATCAAGCTGTGCTGGCCAACTCTGAACTAGTTGATCTGTCGCGGCGTCATATTCGAGGCTGACTAATGCACGAGCTTCGGGTCCTCCGACGGCCTCTAACACTTCCAGCATTTCGGACACCGTGGCGCTCAACCCTGGGATACCGACCGCACGGTCATGTCCTAATAACGAGCCCTCAATCTCGGCCAGCATACGAATACCGGTTGCGGTGTTCTGGGCTGAACCCACGACCATGACCGTTTCTTCTGATACTGGAACGACGCTGGGGATTCCAGCTAGCGGTTCACGGAACATCCCAGATGCGAATCCTGAAGCAGCGGCGTTCGGAGCTCCAGGCCTAACTATCACTGTTGGCAATCGGGCCGAACGGCCATCGATATGGCCTTTTCTGGTCGCATCATTAATTAGGAGTTCGCCGATCGCCTTAGTTGTGCCATAGGTGCCAGAGGGGGTCTGCTTCACGAAATCCCCAACTTCACCCCCTGCCGTACCACCACCAAAAACTGCCAAAGTACTAGCGAAAACAACTTTATGAAGATGATTCGATTGGCGACACGATTCTAAAAGTCGAAGCATGCCCCCAATATTTTGGTCTACCGCATGCTCCCAATCGGCTTCTGCTCCAGCACTAACGACTGACGCCAAGTGGAAAATGGTGCAGGGGCTTTCTTTCAAAAGTTCATCCAAAGTGCGGTCGTGTGCGAGATCTGATTGCACCACCCGACAGCCTGGAATTTCTGCGGCAACAACATCAATCGCGACGATGTCTTCTACGCCTTCTTCTTGGAGTCCTTGGATCAGCAATCGCCCTAAAAACCCGGCGCCGCCAGTCACGATTACCCGCATGTTCTACCTTTCTGATTCGTTCTTAACCTAACCAAACCTGTGTTCGTTGATTAGCCGTTGACTTCGAATTTGTTATGAGAATTCAATCGACACCTTGAGGGCTTGATCATCATGTGGTTCATGCGCGAGATGCATCGCCTCGTCGATTTTTTCGACTGGGAAGATATGGCTAAGCAGCGGAGCGACATCGATTGCCCCAGAAGCGATTAGGTCGAGTGCCTCGCGAAAGGAGGCTGAATCAGTTTCGTCTTGAGCGCCGTATGTACTTGCGGCGCTAAGCCGTTTGCGGAAGAACTTGTGAAACCGCATGTCGATATCAGAATCGACGCTCGGTAAACCGAACCACATAATTTCACCATCCATACGAACATGGTCGACTGATTCTCGAAACGTTTCCGCACGTCCAACAGCCTCAACTAAATAGTCCACCCCTCGACCAGTGGTTAAGTCACCAACAGCGGAAGATAATTCATCTTTCCCAGCGTTAACGCATATGTCTGCGCCGTACGAGCTCGCCATAGCTAACCGAGTGTCAGAAAGATCAGAAACAATAATCTGAGCCGCTCCCGCCTGCTTTAAGAGATACGTCCAGAAGAGACCCGCTGATCCTTGGCCCATAACGGCGACAGTCTCTCCGGCTACATCGCGAGGGTGTTTCTTCATCGCGTAGATCACTGTTCCAAGTTGTTGAGCCATTAGAAGATGAGATCTTGGCAGATCACAGTCCGGCAAAGGAACGCAATAATTGGCCCCTACGCGTTGATATTCGTTGAAGCATTCACCCACCGGTGGATTGGGAAACGTCAGAACATGTTGACCTTCGTCCAAACCAGGAGATTTTGATTCGACTATTCGACCTATCCCTTCATGGCCTGGATAACCATGCGGGCATGGGAAAGGGTGGTTTAAGCCTGCACCCATCATCACTACGTGCAGATCACTACCGCAGATTGATGCCATCTCACTTTCGATCAGCACTTGGCCATCTCTGATTTGGGGCACGTCAATCTCTTCGCAGATCATCTGACCCACTCCGACCATTCGGGTTGCACGCATCGTCGTCATAACTCGACTTTAGGCCCTTCCGGTAGGTCCTCGTCCCACGATGGACTTCCAAACCGAAAAGATCGTCAGCTAGAAATATCAACAAGACTGAGCATCCGAGCCTCGGAACTGGCATCGTGGCGGGAGATGTATGACGACGAACCCTCTGGGATCTTCCGCGGTTGGCTGGTCTTAGCAGGTCTTTTCGTAACCATGGCCGTCACGTCGGGGCTTGGGTTCTACGCGCAGGGAGTTGTCCTAGATGCCCTCGTCGCTGAACAAGGTTTCAGCGTCAGCATGGCAGGAGCAGGCACCGGCATCTTCTTTGCAACCTCCGGAATAGCCGGTTATTACGCGGGATCGCTTCTTACGAAATATGACGCTCGCCTAGTAATGACTATCGGATCTCTAGTTGGTGCAACTGGACTAGCACTCCTCGGGCAAGTCCGAAATGAAATTCAAATGGTCATCGTTATGGTGATCTTCGGAATCGGCTTCGCACTCACAAGCTTGGTTCCAGGTTCCACGATTGTGACGCGCTGGTTCGTTCGTAAAAGAGCGATCGCTTTATCTATCGCATCCTCCGGCTTGTCACTTGGAGGAATCGCGATCACGCCGGTGATAGCAACAGTTATCGATGCTGACTCTCTCGTATATTGGGCTCCCCGATTAGCAATCGCATTTCTCGTCGGCATGCTGCCAGCAGTCTGGTTCTTGATTCACCCAGCCCCTGAGCCTCTTGGACTTCGACCGGACGGAGATCCGCCCTTAGCCTCGGGAGCTCCTCCCCCATCCCTTGAGGGTGTTGACTTTAAAGACGCGGCTCGGTCCCGTTATTTCATTCTGATTTCCGTGACATTCATCATTGTCATGGCGGCTCAGGTAGGGGCAATCCAACACACCTTCAAAATGACGAAGGACCGTATCGATATCGATACGGCCCGCGTCGCCCTCATGGTGCTGAGTGGCACAAGCGTGGTGGCTCGGATCCTCGGCGGCATTGCCGCTTTGAAAATGTCGTTGACGAAGCTCACAGCGTTTCTTATGGCTGTCCAATCCTTAGGAATCGCAATTTTGGCTATCGGAGACACGACCTTCGTCATTCTATTGGGGTCGGTAATATTGGGTATGGCTATGGGCAATCTGCTCATGTTCCATCCGCTGCTTCTAGCTGAAGCCTTCGGCGTTAAGGACTACGCCCGAATTTATGGCATGGGTTCACTTCTCATGATTTTCGGAGTTGGCAGTGGTCCATTCCTTGTGGGTTTCATTCGAGACGTTTCCAGCTACAGATCTGCGTTCGCGGTCATAACTGTTTTCGCCATTGCCGGGCTCGCTTTTTTGGCAGCGGCCGGAAAACCACCCAGTGTCCAATCCTCGGGCGACAAACGCGAGGCAAATGTAAGAAGCCAGCAACATGCACAACAACAAGGCCAAGCGGCCCGGACACTGATTCCGGCTAATCAAATTGAGCAGCCATCTATTGCTACACGTCGAAGGGTTGCTGTCATAGATCGAGGAGCCGCAATGGGTGAAGACAGACTGGGCATGTCAGAATCTGCTGCTATAGCGATTCCCCACAAAGGGTCTGATTAGTCCAACTACCTTTTGTTTACGCAAAAGAACCAACTCGGTGATTGGTTAGACCGTTAGCATTTGGTTCTATTCAGCGGCGCCCAGACCCGGCTGTTTTCTCCACCCAGGTCGAGCTAGGAGGCAGCAGTGACCATCGATTTCAGTCTTTCACCTGAGCTTGAGGAAATCCGTCTTCGAATCAGAACGTTCATCGATGCGGAAGTGAAACCCATAGAAGAAATTATCGATCGCGACAAACTCGACGAAACTGATAGGGAGAAATATGTTTCCCACCTGATCGGGATGCGCAAAAAGGCGTTCGCCGAAAAACTTTGGCTTCCTCACATGCCCAAGGAGTGGGGTGGAATGGGTCTCGGGCATGTTGAACTAGCGATGGTTCAAGCAGAGGCAGCTAAGTCGCGTTATGGGCCATGGGTTCTGAACTGCCAGGCTCCCGATGAGGGCAATATGCATACGCTTTTGCATTGGGGCACTGATGAGCAGCGCGAGAAATATCTGAGGCCTCTTTGCGAGGGGCGAGCTACCTCTTGTTTCGCTATGACAGAACCGGAAGTGGCTGGTTCAGACCCAACCTTGATCCAAACAGTTGGCTACCCAGACGGAGACGAATGGGTGATTAACGGCCACAAGTGGTTTATCTCCAACGCTCACAGAGCGGATTTCGCGATCCTGGTTGTTCGCACCGAAGAGAATCCCGACATCCCTCAAGCGGCAAATTCCGCATTCATCATCGACTTGCCACAGACAGGGTGGACCGAAGTTCGCGAAGTCGAAACGATGCACGGTGGCACGGGGCACAGCGAAATTCGCGTTCAAGATTTGCGCGTTCATGGAAGTCAGATGTTGGGGGGTAGAGGCCAAGGGCATCTGCTGGGCCAGTACAGATTGGGGCCTGCTCGTCTTGCTCATTGCATGCGATGGATAGCGCAAGCGGAGACGGCTCTGGACATGATGGTTGATCGTTCTCTTCATCGTTTTTCTCACGGGTCATTACTGGCTGAAAAACAAGGGATTCAATGGATGATCGCCGATAGCACTATGGAGCTGTATCAAGCCAAGCTCATGGTGTTGCATGCGGCATACAAGATCGACCGCAAAGAAGACTTCAAGGCTGAAGTGTCGATGGCCAAACATTTTGTAGCAAACATGCTTGGCCGAGTAATCGACCGCTCAATACAAGTTCATGGAGCGCTTGGTTACTCGACCGACACACCACTAGCTCACATGTACCAGCACGCTCGTTGGGCTCGCTTTGCTGACGGAGCAGACGAGGTACACCAAATGAGAATTGCTCAACGAACGATTGCGGCCTGGACTGACAACGGTTCGACACGCACCGCTACGGGCGATCTCCCCATTTGAACTTAGAGAGCTTCACCAATCACAGCGGCCGCCGCAGCAACACCCGACGAACCCATCGGTGCACCCATTTTTGTTAAAGCTGCTTCTATCGTCCCAAGAGTGCCAAGGATCATCGGCGGGTTCAGGTGACCCATGTGCCCAATTCTTATAGCGCAATCCGCAAATTGGTCGAGGCCCACTCCCAAAGTCACACCCGCATCACTTTCAGCGATACGACGTAACTCAACGGCATCTATTTCTCCGGTAAGGATGGTCGTAACGGAATTAGAGCGTGCTTGTGGGTTAGCGACGTTGAATGAAAAACCATCTGGTGCATGCCAAGCATCAACTGCCGCTCGCACGGCATCAGCCAAGACACGGTGCCGTCTCCAAACATTCTCAAGACCTTCTTCGAAGAGCATGTCTAAGGATTCACGCATCGCCCACAAGTGTTGAATAGGAGGCGTGCCGCAGTAAATCTTGTAGTGCTGGTCGGGATTAGTTCGTGGTTCCCAGTCGAAGTACCCGTTTCGTAAATCGGCACTCTTGTGAGCGGCTAGAGCTTTGTCGCTCGCGAAGACAAACCCAAGGCCTGGAGGAACCATTAATCCCTTTTGCGTTGCAGCGACTGTTACGTCAACACCCCATTCATCGTGTTCATAAGGTTCACACCCGAGAGAAGCAATGCAATCAACCATCAAGAGCGCTGGGTGATTTGCTGCGTCTATTGCAGCCCGAATGGCTTGAACGTCGTTTCGAACCGAAGTTGCAGTGTCTACCTGAACAACCATTACAGCTGCTATTTCCTGAGACAAATCAGCTTTCAGGTATTCTTCGAGAGCTTCAGGGCTCACCGGGTCCGGGTCGTTTCCAGGCAAAATATCTGCTTTGACACCAGACACTTCTGCCATTTCACCCCAGCCAACGGCAAAGGTGCCAGATTCGAGAACGAGCACTTTGTCTCCACGAGACAAAGTGTTGCTGATAGCCATTTCCCAGGCCCCATGACCGTTCGAGACGCTGATATATACGGGTTGTTCGGTTCTGGCGATTTTTCGCAAATCGTCCTGAACGCTATATGAGACCTCTACAAGATCTCCCTCATAAATGTTCGGCATCGGTCGGTGCATCGCTGACAGGACCCGATCTGGGATCACCGATGGTCCCGGTATCGAAACCATCGGACGACCATGACTCAATGACATTTCATTACCCCAACTATAAGCAGAGTGTTCCTTGAGTCAGGAAGGGTACCTTTAGCCGGGGCAACATCTGCGAAGATGATCGAGTTCACGCTGATCCTTTTTGGGTCCTAGTGTGTTATTACAGCCGCGAAAAAGAATCAGGGGGATGCAGTGACTGACGCTCTACTTCATGGTTTCAGTCTGCCCAACAAAGCTGAGGCAGATTTCATCAACATCGTTAGCGCGAAGGATTGCACCTTGGTAGATGACCAAGGAAAGCAATATATCGATGCTATGGCGAGCCTATGGCTGTGCCAGATCGGGCACGGAAACGCGAAGGTAATTAACGCAATCAAAGATCAACTCGATCAGTTACAGACATATAACACGTTCGATCCGTTCACCAATGGGCCTGCCGCTGACGCCGCCGAAGCGATACGGAGAGTCAGTCCTCATCCTGAAGGAAGAGTGTTTCTCGGGTGTTCCGGCTCAGAGGCAGTGGATACCGCCCTCAAACTTTCGCGGATGTTTCACCAGCGACGCGGAGATAACGAACGTCAGATCATCATCAGGAGAACAGCGGGATACCACGGTGTGAACATTGGGGGTACCAGCGTTCAAGGAATAGAACCGAATCGGGTTGGCTGGGGTGATCTTTTGCCTCACGTAGTTGAGATTCCCAATGATGACATCGAAGAAACGGCAAGCCTATTTGCCCAACACGGCTCAAACATTGCTGCCGTCATATGCGAACCAGTCCAAGGCGCTGGGGGCGTCATAATGCCCCCAGATGGCTATCTGGCAGGGCTGCGCCGTCTATGTGACCAGCATGGCTCATTACTAATTTTTGATGAAGTGATTTGTGGCTTTGGGCGGACCGGTGAATGGTTTGCCAGCGACACATTTGATGTCAAGCCCGACATGTTGACGTTTGCCAAGGGCGTTACATCTGGCTATCTGCCGCTGTCGGGAGTCATAACGTCCAAAGAACTTAACGAAGAGCTGACTAGTGATGAAGCGGCGAAGTTAATGCATGGGTATACCTATTCAGGGCACCCGACGGCAGCAGCAGCAGCGATCGCAAATATCGAAGTGATCGAATCCGAGGGTCTGGTAGCTGAGGCGCGGCGTATAGGACAACAAATGGAAGCGGGCTTCGAGGCTTTGCTTGGTGACGGCACTATCAATAGCTTTCGGGGCATCGGCGGAATTTGGGCGTGCGAAATTGGTGAGGACGCTATTCCGGCAAGAGACGCAATGATTCAGGGCGGAATCGTGTGTCGAGGGATCGGACAGGCACTGGCCTTTTGTCCTCCGTTGATCATTAGTGACAACGAGATAGGAACAATTTTCGACACGCTCAGCGATGTCTTAAAGCAACGCTAGTTTCCAAACCTCGCGAAACGCCCCGAATTACCGGGGCTCTTCTGCAATGCGTTCATGGTGATGAATAACTTCATCAATCACAAATCGCAAAAATTTCTCTGAGAATTCAGGGTCTAGACCCGCTTCTTCGGCCAGTTTTCTTAGTCGCTTGATTTGCTCTTGCTCACGATCAGGATCAGCTGGAGCCATGCCTTCTTCGGCCTTGTATCGACCAACTGCCTTAGTGATACGAAACCGCTCAGCCAACATGTGGATCAGTGCGGCATCGATATTGTCGATACTTTGGCGAAACTGAGAAAGTTGGTTATCGCTCATCCCTTGAATTTCTAGTCGCTAAAGCAATGTTTGGCATCCGTTTATTCAAGATCCCTCTTTAGTTAGCAAATAAGAGCGCCCTAGTGCTATGCCATAAAGGTGACTGATATCAAGATCCGAATCGCTACCGCGGAAGATGCGGGCACGATCGTCAACTTTATTCAGGCGTTAGCAGAGTATGAACGAGAACCAGATGCGGTCGAAGCCACACCAGAATCGGTATCTCAACAACTGCGTTCTGAACCTCCACCTTTCGAGTGTCTACTGGCAGAGGTCGGTGGTGAAGTTCGGGGTTTCGCTCTGTTCTTTCACAGCTACTCCACTTGGCGAGGCAAGCGTGGAATCTATCTGGAGGACTTATTTGTTCCTGAAGAATATCGAGGATCTGGTATCGGGAAATTACTCCTCGCGACGTTGGCTCGCGTAGCCGTAGAACGGGACTGCCCTCGACTTGAATGGCAGGTTCTTGATTGGAATCAGCCGTCTATCGATTTTTACGAGGCTTTAGGAACCAAAGTGATGAAAGATTGGCTTCCTTGCAGGTTGGATAACCAACAGCTCAGCGAGCTGGCCGCTCAAGGAGCTACGGTCGAGGCACGATGAGTGATGATTACAACCTACGAGGAAAGGTAGCGGTCGTTGGGGTCGGCGAAACGACTTACTACAAACACGGTCAATCTGCCGATCCTGAATTCGTCCTTGTCCTTAAAGCCATCCTTGCCGCATGCGCAGACGCTGGTTTGAACCCTAAGGACATAGATGGATTTTGTTCTTATTCCAACGACAGAAATGATCCGCCGCGTTTAGCGAACGCACTTGGAATTCCTGAACTTCGTTATTCAAACATGCAGTGGACGAGCGGAGGTGGTGGCGCAGCAGCGGCAGTACAAAATGCAGCGGGCGCAATTGTCGCGGGTTCCGCTGACGTGGTGGTGGCTTACCGCGGCCTTGCACAAGGCCAGTTCGGGCGATTTGGTCGAAGTGGCGGGTCGCGGCCTGTTAGCGGAGCTGCTGCTTATACCTTGCCGTACGGAATGATGAGCGCAGCACAAATGTATGCAATGCGCACTACTAGATTCATGCACGAGCATGGCGTTGGAAGAGACGCTATGCGTTCGATAGCGATGGCGTGCTACCACCATGCTCAAAATAATCCCCGCGCTGTGATGCATGGCCGAACCTTGGATGAAGAGACTTATGATTCATCGCGTTGGATTACAGAACCGTACCGTCTATTCGACTGCTGCCTCGAAAACGATGGAGCAGCAGCGATTATCGTTACTAGAGCGGACCGCGCCAAAGATCTCGCCAAACCTCCTGCATTGCTTTTAGCTGCTCAACAAAGCGGAGGTCATAGATCAGGCGCGACAGCTGAGAATACGACTGATTACGTAACCTCAAGCTTTAAACCCGCAGTGAAGTACCTATACAAACAAGCCGGCATCACAGCGGCCGATGTCGACGTGGTTCAAAGTTATGAGAACTTCACCGGCGGTGTCGTAATGAGCTTGATCGAGCACGGATTGTGTACATACGAAAACGCTGACGAAGTTTTAACCTTCGATAATTTGCGCGCAGACGGTGGAACACTGCCCCTCAACACCAGCGGCGGCAACCTTGCCGAGTGTTACATGCATGGTTTAGGGCTTCAGGTCGAGGCGGTGCGTCAGATTCGAGGCGAGTCTTCGAATCAGGTAGCTAACGCAAAGGTGGCGTTAGCTAACGCAGGGCCAATGGTGCCGGTTGCATCGACAGCTATTTATGGGACCCAGGAGGCGCTGGGATGAGCCGAGCAACCAATGAACCGCATCTTCCTGGATTGCGACAGCCTGCGCCGTCTAACGACGGCCTTGATGCACCGTTTTGGGAAGGGACTAGGGCCCACGAACTAAGGGTTCAGCACTGCACTGCCTGCGGTGTTCATCAGTGGGGTCCAGAGTGGATGTGTCATGAATGCAATTCGATGTCGCTGGATTGGGTCACGGTTGATCCTGTAGGAAAGATCTACAGCTGGCAAAGGCCACATCATCCAGTCCACAGTGCCCTCACCGATCGAGGTCCCTACATCATCGTTTTGGTTGAATTACCCCATGCAAGCAACATCCGCATGGTTGGTAATCTTCTCGGCGACCCAATGCAAGAAATTGAGATTGGCGCGTCCGTTTCGGTCGTATTCGAAGACCGGGAAGGTGATCCTGACTTCACTCTCGTTCAATGGGAAGTGGCTTAAAGCGAATGGCTCACCTTGTAGCCAATCTTTAACCAACAAGGCTTACTACTGTCAGATCCCTCAGCCAAGATGGTCAAGATGCCACACTCGATCACAATGCCTGACACTGAGTTCCTCTCAGATGCGTTCTTCTCATCAAAGTCCGACGCTGACCTATCTGCCATGATGCGACTCATCATTGGTGAACAACAAAAGAGAGCCCTGGAAGGATCTGAACCAGACGCCCTACTAGAGCAAGGCTTCAAAGACGGTTTCAAACCAAATGGTCTCCCCCACGACCCCTGGATCGTGGACGGGATACTTATTTGTCCTGGTGCGGTGAATGACAGAAGCGCCAATTCGCATGATTGCGGATTTGTAGCCTTCGACGAACACTGGTGTTGGGAACACCCTGATGTCCTATTGGACGACGTCCGGTACATCGATGGGCCTAAACGACGTCAACGTTCTGTGTCTCTTATACCCGTATTTGAGGGACTGGAATTCGACCTTGTTATTTCGAGAGCTTCTGCGGGTCAGCACAAAATGCGGTCAGCCACAGCGTTCCGAGTAGTGGACAGTTGTCTTGAAGTAGTGCGCAACAGAACGCCTAAGAAGACGGCGGGTCTTCGCCACTAAGTCAGAGCAACAATTTGGCGATGGTCACGAGGATAAATCCAACGAAAACAAGTTGATACGTCTTCATTTCAAAATTGTAGATCTATAACCCAGCGTTATCGTTTGCGCGCATCTACGAGGACTGCTTCAAGCAGGCGCTAAACACAGTTGCTGAATCAAGTTTCAACGAATGTGGCGGCTGATAGAAGTCAGCCGCCACATTCTGTTGTCACTTGTTGAACCGCTGTATTAACTGGTGATGCTGTCCAGCGTTTCTTCGCTCGGCGCGAAGTAGAAAGAACCTGAGGCTGGGTTCGAATAATCGGTCATAGCGTCACGTACGCCATTTGCATCATCCAAGCCATACATCATTCGCATCCGCTCTCGCAGCGGTGCTTGATCTTTACAGAAAGCCATGAAATACAAGCCGACCGTTCCATCGTGGAATGCGTACGGTGTGGAGCGCCGGGCTATCTCATTCCGCTTAGCCGACGTTTCGTTGCCGTGGTTCCCATCTTCACGAAGCTCAACGTGGCTCAGATGGCTATATGCCTCTTGCGCGTCGGTCTTCTCAATACCTGGGAATTTTTTACGTCCGAAGTTCTTTTCTTGCTGGTCATCGGATAGAGCGTTCCACGCGTCGAGGTCATGGACCCAGCGTTGAGCAATTATGTGGCTACCGCCTGCTCCTGGATCTCCGTCAGCAACTACTGCGACAGCAGGCTGATCTTCGTCAGCGGGGTTACCGGTTCCGTCTTTGAATCCAGTCATATCTAGGGAATCACCGTAGATAAAGGTTGGGGTTTCACGAGCGACTGCCATATGGCCTTCGAGCGCTGTACGTGCATCGTATTGCGCCTTCCATATTTTGTCTTTGTCGTCGTGATTAAGCCACAAAAGCAGCTCTTCTTGGGTTCCCTTCGCCTGTCGCCCTGATCCATCATCGGATTCGATGGTTACGTATCCTTGAAAGTCCTCAGGGACATCGTCGGTTAGTTCAGGCAAAAGACCGGGACCAAACCCAAGGGTCAGATTTATATCTTCAGATGCGCATGTGGCTCGCAGAGCAGCCAATGCTGATTTGATAGCACCTAAGTCGGCTCCCTCTGTGCGACTGAGATGCACATACCACTGATTTTGACCCATGCCATTAAAAATGGCTCTTTGAGGTGTCGCCATCTATATTCACTCCTTCGTGCGTGCTGTTGAGCGTTTTAGAGAATCGTAGGCTACTTTCCCTAGGCCGGCATCACCGGACAAACAAATCTTTGCTGAACGCTTTGATGGATTATGAGAGGATTGCGCATGGCCGCTTACTCCACTGAACTTCCTATTCGACCAGATCTGGATGAAGCACATGCTGAGGTCGCTTCTCGGTGGTCAACGACGGGCACTTGGTGGTCCGGAGTTGAACGCTTAGCAATTGTTGAAGAGGTTCGTAATGCGCGAGATGCAGTTGAAATAGCTCCTTGGGAGTCACCTAGCGAAATAGAAGGTCTCGTGTCTGGAGACCACGTATTGCCTGATGCGGCTGTTGACGCTATTTGGAGGATCACCAATCATCCTGGAACTCTGACCGCGGAGTGGCACGCGTCGATTTTGGGTCGTGGTATTCACCCAGAGGCTTACGTCGAAATGGTGGGGGTCGTGGCTCAAGCGAATGCTGTTGATCGTTTCGCCGACGCCTTAGATTTGGACCGCGTCGAGCTGCCTATACCGTCTACTTCTGAGCCAGATCAAACGGGTGATGCTTCTTTACAAGTCACTTCGCATTGGGTTCCCACAGCACAGATTAAGGGACCAAATGTTCTGAAAGCGCTGAGCGCTGTGCCATTCGAAAACGAAACATTGAGTATCTTGTCGTCGGCTCAATACGTGCGTCTAGGTGACCTACTCTCTGATCTTGTCTCCAAACAAAATTCGTTGAGTCGCTTACAGGTCGAAGTGATCGCAGCTCGTACGTCGAAGCTCAATGAGTGTTTCTACTGAACTACCAGCCATGCGTTTCTGCTCGGTCTGAGCGGAATGAGTCAAGATTCTCAAGTTAGTTTTGAAGCTATCGATAATTCAGAATCTGGTGACGGTGGTGTTGAGCATGGAGCCTTGTTATCTCGCTTATGTGAAGCCATATTCGAGGAAGACAAAGATCAACTCGCATCTGTAAAGGACAAATTACTTGATGCTGCTGGTGTGGATGTTTTGATTGATGCGGTAGCTGTTTCGGCAAACTTTTACATGATGACGCGAATAGCTGACAGCACCGGCACTCCATTAGATGCCGGCACGGTTGAGCCTTCGGCCGAAATTCGTGAACTCGTGGGTGTGAACAGTTTTACTTCTCGTCGCGAAGCTCAGACATAGTCTGATTATCGAAGCTGACTCCGACCGTCAGTAGCAAACCAAATAGCGCTAGTAAGCCTGACATTCCCACAACTTCAGCGAAGGTAGGCACAAACACTTCCGGTGATGCCACATCTTCGATGTTTAGATTTGTCGATCGTCGATCGCGAAAACCAACAAAAGCTGTGTTCCAAACAGCAAGGCCGCCGACGAGACCTGCAGCTCGAACCATCTGGGTCATTCCACCTGCGACCCCCTGCTGCGAGCGAGAAATAGAGGCCATGACAAAGCTCATGTTGGGAACTTGAAAGCTTCCAAGGCCGACTCCAACCAACGCCAATACAACGACAAGTGACACCAACGAACTGTCCGCGTCAGTTCTGCTGAACAGCAACAGGCCAAGGCCCTGACAAGCAAGTCCGAATCGAGTGAGTCTCAAAAGGCCGAACCGCTCAATCATCCGACCAGCAGCCCATGCAGATAACGCTGTGCTGGTTGGAGCTATTCCGAGGATCAGTCCCCCCGATATTGGTCCATGGCCTCTGATGTCTACGAGCAGATAGGGGCCAAGAAAGAAAATGCTGAACATCGACGCGTTAGCTAGGGCGTTCAACAAATTTGCTCGTCCGAAGCCTGGTCGTCTGAAAAGCGAGAGGTCTATCAGCGGGAGTGTTGCCCTGTTTTCAACGAAACAAAACAGAACGAGAACCACTGCGGCTGAGAACCCCAAAACCAAAGTTCGAGATGTCATCCAACCCCACGTCAAACCGCGGCTGGCAACGAAGAGCGTTAAACCCAATCCGACAGCGAACGTCACAGCCCCAACGAGGTCAAGAGGTTGCCGACCCTTGCTCTGTGTCTGTTTGTGTAGCCCAGCAATCAATGCAGTTACTAGGAGCACACCCGTATAGGGGACACGGAAAAAGTAGACAGACGGCCAGTCCCATATTTGGAGCAACAATCCTCCCAATGGGGCTCCCATCGCTAGGCCGCTCGCCATGAGCATCGCATAAACACCTAATGCTCTAGGTTGACGTTCCTCAGTCACTGACAATGTCACTAGGGCGGGGGCGGTGCCGATGATCAGCGCCATAGATGCACCCTGACTGACCCGAGCTAGGAGAAACAACGTAAATGATGGGGCTAGGCCACAAGCTGCGAAGGTAACTCCTTGGGTAACTATCCCGACAAGCATTATTCGACCGTGGCCGTAGCTATCCCCGAGTCGACCCGCGGGAAGCAACAAAACTGAATAGGTCAAAACGTAGCTAACAACGACCCATTGGATCTGAGAAACATCAATAGCGAAGGACGCAGTGATAGCTGGGAACGCGATGTTTACCGAAGTGTCAAGGCCGCTGAGCAACCCACCCAAGCAGGCCACTACGAAGGGGCCACGAGTTTTCACTAAATCAGCTTTCGGCTGCCGCCTTCATACCTTGAAGGGTTGCAGTAATGCTCTCTCTCGCGTTGGCCGCTCGGAATTGGATTTCCTCGTCACCATGTTCAATCATCAAAGGAGACAGGTTCATCAGTGCCCATGACTCGGTCAATGTGGTGCCTGAATCAGTAGGTTCTAGGTCATAACGCCAGTGAATGAGGTTCATCGCGGTGCCACCCGTGACGAAGGCAAAGCTCTTGTTTTCTTCACGGACAATAATTTCGACGAGGGCTTTCCATTCGTCATCACCAATGCGGTTGATACCTACGAACTCGTCGCCTACGGCGCCTGTTCCAGGAATTCCTTCCTCATTCTTGCGCCAGTACCCTCCGGTGTTTTCGGAGCTCCATTCGCCGTACCGGTCCATCGCTGTGACTAGGGACCAGACCTTTTCCGGAGACGCGTTTATTTCAATTGATTCGCTATGGCTCATGATTGGTTCACTCATGGCGGAGAGTCTGGCAGGCCGAGAGCGTCTCCGCTAACTATCGTCACTTGGCTTTAGACGAACTCGTTTAGAAACTCCAATAGAAGTTGGTTTGTTTCTTCGACTGCTTCAAGTTGCACCCAATGGCCCGGTCCCTCAATTACGTGCACTGAACGCAAATCTTCGAACAATTCAGATCCTGTTCTGCCGCCTGTCATCTTTCGGACTGGATCTTCAGACCCGGTAATAAAGATTGAAGGTTGGCTGATCTTTCGGCCTTCGAGTTCGGATGTGTCAGTCAGAAAATAAGGGATATTCCTGTACCAATTCAGACCACCGCGAAATCCCGACTGTGTGTAGGCGTCTACGTAATAGTCGAGATCTTCTTTTGTCATCCAATGCGGAAGTTCCGCCGGCGGCGCAGGAGCTGCTTCAAGCATCGTTTTCTTTCCCTGTTGATCTACAGGTGAACCAGAATCGCCTGATGCTGACATGTGCACTGTAAGGAGCGACTTACGGATGTCTTCCTCAAAATGTTCTTCTGCTTCTCCTACGTTTTCGCAGAAAAATGCCCAGTAAAAGAAGTTGTCTCCCCAAAACTCTTGAGTGCACCAGGCGGGGTCTAGGTTCCTTCCGTAAGGAACTGACATGCCGACGACCGCTCGGACGCGTTCTGGATACAACTGCGCCACGTTCCAACCCACGAGTGCTCCCCAGTCGTGGATCATCAATGCGTACTCGTCGTATCCGAGAGCAGTTGCTAAACCATCTATGTCTGCAGCCAAGTCACGGATGCGATAGTCGTCGACGTTCGGAGGACATTCGCTGTATCCGTAACCCCGCTGGTCAGGAACGCATACTTTCCAGCCTTGATTAATAAGCGGGTCAATCTGGTGGCGCCACAAGTACCAACATTGCGGCCAGCCGTGCATCAAAATGATGAGAGGGCCATCGCCTTCTACGACACAACGGAGTTTGACTCCGTTGGTTTCTAACACCTCGAAATGTCTGTCCGCTAAGCCCACGTGATGCTCTTTCCTCGTCAGGAACTAGCTTTACACAACTAATCTGCGCCTATGACCTACGAAACGATCTTGTACGAAGTTGATCAAGGCGTTGCTCTTCTAACGTTGAACCGCCCTGAACGTCTCAACGCCTGGAACACCCAAATGGCTGCCGAGATTGGTTCCGCCCTCTCCGACGCAGAAACAGACGACCGGGTGCGCGCGGTAGTCATAACTGGGTCAGGGAGAGCTTTTTGTGCAGGACAGGACTTGTCAGAAGGCGAGGACACCTTCGCCGAAACCCCTGAAGCGAACTCGCAAGAACAAGGTATGCCGACGACAATGCCTTGGGACGTATCTAAACCTGTAGTTGCAGCCATAAACGGGCATGCGGTCGGCGTTGGCCTGACTTTCCCACTTACCTGCGATGTACGTTTCGTTGCTGAAGACGCAAAACTTCAGTTCGCATTCGTGCGCAGAGGAATAGCTCCCGAACTGGGTTCGAGCAAACTACTTAGTCGAATGGTCGGCTTGCAGGTAGCTAGCGATCTTTTAATGTCCGGCCGATTTTTTTCGGGAACGGAAGCTCAGCAAATTGGTTTAGCCGCTAAGGCGCTTCCCTCCGGTGAGGTAGTTCAAGCAGCTCTGGATTGGGCTCAAGACGTGGCTGCTAACACTGCTCCAGTCTCGGTAGCAGTGACTAAGAAAATGATGTGGGAAAATCTGCGGCCAGAAGTAGATGAAACAGTGCGCACCGAACTGCGACTTATTCCTTGGTTGGGAAGCCAACCAGATGCAGCTGAAGGCGTGATGCACTTCATTGAAAAACGGGCCCCTTCATGGTCGGGAAGTGTGACCCAAGACATGCCTGATTTAAAGCTCTAACAGATCCAATGTTTCGAGGATCTGGGCGTTAAGCGAGCACGAGAACAGTTACCAGAACAACCGCTACACCGGCTATCGCTCCACCGATACCGAGAAACACAGCGATCATCGCTGGAACTAGAGAATTATCGTCTTCCACGTAAGCTCCTCAGCCCTACCGAATCAATGTTCACCATAGCCGATCTCTGATCTGAGTCCATTCTCGATACATGGACCCGCCTTCTTGTGGAATTATTCGGTTCAGCGATCCAACTCGAAGGGGAGTTTGAAAGTGGACTTTGATTACAACGAAAAGACGCTTGAGCATAAAGAGAAGCTTGAAGCGTTCATGCAAGACCACGTGTACCCAGCCGAAGCCGAACATCACGCGTTCGTTGAAGATCCGGCCAACATGTGGCAACAACCCCCAGTCGTCGAGGATTTGAAAAGCAAAGCTCAAGATGCCGGCATTTGGAACTGGTTCTTGCCTGCTGAGTACAACGAATGGAGCCCCGGCTTCACAAATCTCGAGTTCGCTCCCTTAGCTGAAGTCATGGGCCGTGTGCCATGGTCGTTTGAGGTGTTCAATTGTTCGGCCCCCGATCGCGGGAACATGGAAGTCCTCGCAAAATATGGAACCCCAGAGCAGCAAGATCAGTGGCTGCGCCCGTTGATGGAAGGGCGAATCCGATCCACGTACGGCATGACCGAACCTCAGGTCGCATCTTCTGACGCTACGAACATGGAGTTGCAGATAGATCGTGACGGTGATCACTACATCCTCAACGGCCGCAAATGGTGGAGCAGTAACATCTACCACCCACTGTGCGAATTCGTTATCACGATGGGTGTTTCAAACCCGGACAACCCTCGACATCAGCGGCACTCCATGGTCATAGTCCCTAAAGACACTCCCGGTCTCGAAATCGTTCGCCCCTTATCGGTGTTCGGTAACTTCCATTCCCCAGCAGGTCACGGTGAACTCGCCTATCACGACGTACGTGTACCGGTAGACAACATCATTTTGGGTGAAGGCCGGGGCTTTGAAATTGCTCAGGGTCGGCTAGGGCCTGGGCGTTTCCAATACGCGATGACCAATGTGGGGATGGCGCAAAGAATGCTCGACTTGATGTGTGCCCGAGCTGAACAACGCGAGGCTTTCGGCAGCAAACTCAGGGACTTTTCTTCAGTTCGCCAAGACATCGCCCGGGCACGTTGCTCTATCGAACAAGCTCGGCTGTTGGTGCTTAAGGCGGCCGCAGAAATGGACAGATCAGGAGCTAAGGGCGCCCGTGATTACATTTCCATGGTGAAAATCGTTGGACCGAAACTCGCCCATGACGTAGCTGAACGAGCCATGCAGATCTTCGGCGGTAAAGGAGTTAGCGGCGACACACCTATCGCTGAGATGTATGTGACGGGACGTTTAATGCGGATCGCCGACGGACCAGACGAAGTTCACATGAACCAGCTAGCCAAATTGACCATGGCCCAAGCAGAGATAGCTCGCCAAAACGGTCAAGGCGGCATCGACTGGTACGGCGACTGAGCCACAAGGGACACGATGACTGAATTCGTAATTGACGGCGCGACCACGGCTTCTTCGGCTGACGGGTGTGCGTCTGAAGCGATGGCGTTTGAGCAAATGGGCTTGGACGCTGCCTGGACTTTTGAGGCTTCTCACGACCCTTTTCTTCCGCTGGCGCTCGCTGCTCACCAAACAGAAAGCATTCAACTTGGCACGGCTATAGCTGTCGCTTTTGCTCGGAACCCCATGACGTGTGCTGTCACGGCGTGGGATTTGCAGCGCCTATCAAACGGCCGCTTTATCTTGGGATTGGGAACTCAAATAAAGCCACATATCACTAAGCGCTACAGCGAGAACTGGTCGCAGCCCGCCGCGAGAATGAAAGAATATATTGCTGCGCTGCACGCTATTTGGGACAACTTTCAGACAGGCGAGAAGCTGGACTTCCGGGGCGAGTTTTATACCCACACCCTGATGACTCCGTTCTTTAGCCCAGGTCCACTCGAGGTAGATCGGCCCCAGATTTATGTGGCTGGGGTTGGCCCGAAGATGGTTGAGATAATCGGCGAATCAGCTGACGGATTTTTTGTTCATCCGTTCCACACACCTGACCATATGGAAGCAGAAACGCTTCCCGTGTTGCGAACCGCCGCAAAGTCAGCGGGTCGAGAAGCGAAAGATGTCACGGTGGCGTGCCTCACGATTGTTGCCATGGGCCGCGACGATGCAGAAGTGGAAGATGCGCGCAGCAAAGCGGCAGCTCAACTGGCGTTTTATGGTTCAACTCCTGCTTATGCGGGTGTTCTCGATTTTCACGGTTACGAGAATCTGCAACCCGAACTGAATCAGCTCTCAAAGCAAGGCGATTGGAAGAAAATGACAAGCAGGATCGATGATGATCTCGTTGATCTTCTCTGTGTGTCGGGAACTCCAGCGGAGGTTGGCGCAAAACTGAAAGACCGCAACCAGTTCGCGGATCGGTCAACCATGATGTTTTATGGCGCACCACCCGACCCGGACGCCATCGCTGACACCGTTAAAGCAGCGCGAAGTTAAGTTAAACCTGCAGCTGAAGCGAACGTTTTCATTTCTCGTTCTATGTCGCCCATCGGTTGATAAGCAATCTCTGTTATGCCGTGTGACTCAAGTTCATCTATGCGAGCTTTGACTTCGGCTTCGGGCAGGGTGAACGGTGAAAGAAACATCGAGTCGCCGACGACGACTTCACGGTCTATGTCGTTGAGGTGTGTCAAGTGTCCCGCGTGGACATGGAGGTGGCGTTCGTCTTCGGGGACTTGTTCTACGAGTTCTCGGAATTGTTGAGCGTTGGGCAGTGTTTCTAAACGTTGGTCGTTTTGTTCTAAGAACGCGTGGTAGGCGACGCTGACCCATGGCCCTGCGGTTTCGATCACTCGCGGAGAGTCGACCGTTTCATCTCCACTCATAACCGCTCCGCTTGTTAACAAGATGACGTCGTCAAGTTTTTCGTAGTTGGCATCGGGGCGGGGTCGCGAAGTGAAAACACCGCACCCTATTTCAGCTGCAGTGTTCAGCCCTCTAGGACCGTTGACACCCAAGATCCATGGCACTTCGATCGGACGATCTGGTGCTTGGCTATCCCAGTGAAGCATTGCAGTCGACTTGCCATCAACAATGATCGTCTCGCCTCTCAATAGAGCTCGTACCTGTTCGATCATTTCCGGGAATTCAGCCCATTTGAGGGGTTTTTGGCCCATTGCACGTCGCCCGGTGAACCCGGTTCCAGCGCCGATGATCACACGCTCCTGCCCGACTAAGTCAACCAAGGTCGCTATAGCTGACGCGGTGACCATTGGGTGGCGCAGAGACGGGATCAGAACTCCTGGACCGAGTTTGATTCGATCGGTGCGTTTCGCCGCCAACGCCAGAATCATCCATACGTCTAACTGAAGGGCTGGAGTGTCATACACCCAGGCCGTTTCGTAACCAAGTTGTTCAGCAAGTTCGATATGGGCGGGGGTTTCGGGAATGGGTGGAAAAGCAACAGAGATCCTCATCCCTTCATTCCATCACGGAATGAAGGGGAGGATCTCGTTACTCATTCTTGTAATGCCGTATTTAGGCAATACGTCGTGTGACTACTTGCTGTGTTGCGGAGGCATCAAAAATATTCTGGGCTTCGGCTTGGATTGGGCTATCTCCGACCATCGACCAAACTTCTGGGTTATTGCGTTCTTCATACTCTGCTATCGATCCGTAGTAGAGCAACATGGCGAAGCTACAGCCGCCTTCCCCTAATGGAGTCATCAGCGCAGCAGCTGGAGTTCCAGCAATTCCGTTGACCATGTTTACGAATTGTTGCGACACATCGATCGCCTTGCTGACATTATGAAACGCAGCGCGATTGACGGTGTTAACCAGAATCTCACTCGGCTCCGCTGGCATATTTTCCGATCCAGCTATTGGGCTCATGACCCAATCCATCGCTGGCTCTTGATACATCGCAACGAGCTCGGCAGCTCTGCTCATCCAGCCAGCGTCTTCAACCATAGCGGGCTGCGCAGCCATCAGATCTGACCAGCTATCAACTCGAGTGCTGAGTCCGCAAGAACCTACTGGAGCGCCTGCTAAATTCTGCCAGCCATACCAGGTGAGGTCAGTAATGGAGTTCAGGTAGGACACCATTTCTGCAACCTTGGCTGGTCCCTCTAGAGAACATTCGGGACGAAACTGAATTAATCGTTGAAGAATTTTCATTCTCACACCACCTATTTCATTTATTGGAATGCTCGCACCATAGCCAAACCGACTTAGCTCTCGTTAAATTTTTCGCCCGTACATCCTGGACCCGATCACTCAACACATTCCTTCGGACCCAAGAATGCGACCGCCACACCTAACTCTGCTTCTTTCTTAAGGGTGGCGATACGACGGTGGGGTTGCACCGCCGGTTTCAACTGACCCAGCAAGTCTCCTAAAAGCTCCGATGTTGCGTCTATGTCGTCGACAGCGATAACTAGTCCCCACAAGTCCCAGTTGCGTGATCGGTCTTCAGATTCAGGACCAATGAGTTCTAGTTCTATATCGCCCATCTTCGGTGCTGAACGAAGCATCGCTTTTTCGGGAGAGCCAAATGGTCGACCCTGTTCAACCTGCACCCCGGCATTGCTTAGCGCTGTTTTCCCTATATCGAATTCTGGGACCATGAGAACAACGTGATGAAAACCAACCGACCCATTCGGATGGACAATTGAAGGTTCGGGGACCGGGTTCTCGGTGAAGGTGGTGGGTATCGGGCCGAATTGCGACGGCAAACTGTTGCGAAGTACCCATGAGTGGATCCCTGTCGGTCCATCGCTGAACACGACTTCTGTCGTACCAACTAGGCACCGCCGGTCGTTGATGCTGAAGCCGAGTCGTTCCCATGCGCTTGGGTCGTCTCCGACATGGATTTCTGCAATTGTCGGCTCTTTGTCTCTCGTTGGATTCACGAACTTAGATGCCATGCAGCGCGACGCCTATGTCGTCGTTCCTGGTGGTGGGCCCCATTCGTTGGTTTCGGGGGAACTGGGTTGAACGGCCCAATAAAGAATCGGGATTACACCAATTCCAGTGAGGACGAGCCACATCCATTTTCCGTTGCGCCCTACGTCATGTAACCGCCGAACACCAAGAGCGATGCTGGGGCACAAGTAAGCGAAGAAATAGATCACTTCCAGTGGCCCTACGTCGTTGCTGTCTAGATTCCATATGGAAGCCGAAACGCCCCCAAGGATAAATGTGATGATGGCTGAGATCAGCGTTGGCCACCAGTAGGAAGGCCTTGCGGAGCGGCCTTGGAAATCGGTGTAGCGACGCCACGAATCAAAGTAGTAGTGCAATGCATCTCCAGATCATTTGGGAGGTTCCAATATTGAGATGGTATTAGGGAAATACCGGTCGCCGTTGACACATAACCCACTCATAATTTCTTGCATGCAAAGTGCGACTCAGCATGTCAAGATGCTGGCATGAGCGACCCCGTTATCATCACCGAAGATCATGGCAGAGTAAGAGTAATAACGATTAATAGGCCCCAAGCCTTGAATTCAATGAACAACGCTGTGTTTGCTGGAATTCGAGATGCGCTGGCAGCAGCTGAGACTGACAACGAGGTCGCTGTTGCTGTTATCACGGGCGAGGGGCGAGCGTTCTCAGCTGGTCAAGATCTGCAGGAAATGCAGGACGGGCTATCTGGGGAAGGCGGAGGAGATCATCAGTTCCCCGCAATGTTGAAGCAGCTCACCGAATTTAAGAAACCTCTGGTCGCAGCTGTAAATGGTCTCGGCGTGGGGATCGGAATGACATTTCTTGCCCACTGCGATCTGGTTTTGATGTCTACTGCTGCGCGGCTTCGCACTCCGTTCCCCCAGTTGGGGTTGGCTCCTGAAGCTGGGAGTAGTTACACCTTTGCCACCCGGATGGGTTGGCAAAATGCGGCTTACGTTCTCATGTCTGGACGTTGGTTTTCTGCTGAAGAATGCCTAGACATGGGTCTTGTTTGGAAGGTGTGTGATCCAGAAAACCTCATGCCGGATGCGATCTCTGTAGCTACTGAGTTGGCAGCTAATCCAATACCGTCACTTGTGGCTACGAAAGAACTCCTTATGGGAGCCGGTCGACCTGATGAAGCTTGGGCAGCTCACAAACGTGAGATTTCTGCTTACGCGACGCTGTTAGGGGCTCCCGCCAATACTGAAGCTGTGGCCGCATTCGTAGAGAAACGTGACCCAGACTTTTCTTCTATCCCTGGGATCTAAGAGGATTCTCGTGCCCATCTTGGTGGGCGACTGCTAATAACCGCTTCAGTTTCGAGGTCATCTAACTCGGAGGCACTTAAACCAAGCACTTGTTGGAGAACTTTGCGGTTGTCTTGACCTCGGTATCCGACTCGGGGTTCCACCCCAGCCGGCGCGCCGCGAAATCGCCATGGTGACTGGGGAACGGTAATCATTTCGCCTCGGCCAGTGTCAATATCAACGAAAGCTTCTCGTTCTTTCGCCCACTCGGTATCTGCCAGTTCTCTAACTGATCGGACTTCAGCGGCAATAACTCCTCTCGGGCCGATAGCAGCTTCAACTGCATCGGCATCGTCGAAGGTGGCAACAAACTCCGCAAGAATTTCTGTTAACGCCTCACGGTTCTCTACTCGATCCTCGATAAGGGCGAAACGAGGGTCACTGGCCAGGTCTGGACGGTTCATGGCTTCGATCATGTATCGGAAACCGTCATTTGTTGTTATATCGGTCGTGATGCTCACATAGCGACCATTCGCCATGCGAAGCACAGGCGACCAATTTTGGCCGCCTTTGAACCCAACCATCGGGTCCTGTCCTGTCATTTCAATCGCGGCTAAGTCATTGACCATCAACGTGCTCTCAGCCATCGATACTTCAACTTTTTGGGCTTCCCCCGTGCGGTCCCTCATATGGAGTGCTGCGAGAACAGCTCCCAGCGCATGCAGACCAGTGCAGGTATCTGAGTGGGACATCGGATCGTTTCTCGGTTCCTCTTCCCGTCGTCGGGCCACCATCTCGGTGACACCTGCCTCAGCATGAATTGCCGACGCAAACGCGCCTTGGCCTGAACGCGAATTGTCGTGTCCCCAGCCACTGACTGAAGCCATAACAATCTTGGGGTTTACGGACTGCAATTTTTCGAAGTCAATCCCTAATCGGCCCATAACGTCCGGTCTGTAATTTTCTAAGACAATGTCAGCGTGCTCGACGAGTTGCAGAAAGAGTTCTCGGCCTGCCTCAGAATAGAGATCAACTGAGATGCATTCTTTGCCCGCGTTGTATTGCACGAAATACGGCGATAGCCCATCTACTCGAGGCACGAGTAACCGTGTCAAATCTCCGTCAGGTGGTTCGACCTTGATCACGCGGGCGCCAAGGTCGCTCAGAAGTCGACCGCAAATTGGCCCAGCTAGCGCCCTGGTCAAATCCAGGACCATTACATCTGAAAGCGGCTTTTCCATAGCTTCGAAAGTTAGCTTCCCGAAGGGTGTGCGTGCTTAGGGTTAACCGTGCACAAACTTGTGGCCTGATCTGTCGAAAGGATCTGGGTCTAGATTCAGGAACTCGGCTCTTAAGTAATCCCACAGAACAAGCCGCTCCCAGTTGGGTTCACTTGGCATTTCGTTCTCGTCAAGGAACGGATTTGGAAGCAACACAGTCATGAGTTGTTCATCGGCTCCGTTGAAAAGTCTTAATCCCCACGAGACAGGGGCGCCTTCTTTGATCAAGCGATACATCTGTGCTCGCTGGCATGGCCGCGTCGCTGCTACCTGCGGGTCAGTGGGGTCTGATGGGTCACCAATTGTCGGCCCGATACATATGTGCATATGCCACTGATCGAAATCAAGGGTTGCGTAGCCATCCATCACCGTTATCCGCGGCTGGCATGGGGCCTTAATTTCGTATGCAGCTCCTTGGACGATGGGGCCGAACTGCACAGTTTCCCAATGCTGAAAAACGGCTTCGAGTAGTCGCAAAAGAGTGGCCTCATCTGTTGGAAGGTCAAAGCTTTCGACAAGCCCAACACCAGCCTCTTCGACTGTGCGACTTTCAACATTCATTAGATAGTCATCTCTCGAACCAGCAAAGGTTCGCTGCTGTAATCATTGCAGCCAGTCCAGTCAACATCTGAACTTTTCATTATCTCGACTCTTTTCTGCTCAGACTGCTTCAAGTTCGAAGACTGTCGGTCGCCGACTCACCTCACCGGTGTCGGTTGCCACTTCAGTCGCCGGCTGAGGTAATGGTTTACTCACTCCGAAATCGACAGGTCTGGTTGAGGCTGTCAGTAAGACGACTGCTCCTAACAGTGCCATTACGAAAACTGCACCTACCGGCAAGATTCGAAGGGTAGATAGGTCGGCTAAGAATCCGACTATCGGAGGTCCAATCAGACTCCCGAAACCTGAATAGAAGAAGAGCATTCCTGTAACTGCGCCGATGCCTACTAGACCAAAATAGAAGGCAACGACGTCACCGGCTAACGCGACAAAGCCGCCATAGGTGAGTCCAAGGAGGGCCGCGAAAATCACGAGCATGTAGTAGCGACCGTCAGCGATGATCCAGAAGAAATATGCGACTGGTTGTGCCATTAACGCAATCTGGAGCAGTCGCACCGAACCTAGCTTTCCAGCTACCGCAGTTAGTAGGAGCCTGCCCAAGATGCTTGAAGCTCCTACAACACTCATCAACAACGCTGCCTTAGAAGGTGTGATGCCGTCATCTTCAGCAAATTTGATAACGAAGGCGAAAGACCCCATCAAGGCCATTGACATCAGACCGAATGCAATAGAAATGGTCTTAAATTCTCTGGTCCGCATGACGTTACGGACGTGTCCGCCACTGCCCCCTGGAGCCTGGGATGGTGACCGTCTTACCATCACCAGGCCAACCAAAAATCCAGCAGCTGATATCACGGCCAAAATTCGGTAGCTGTTGCGCCAGCCCTCTGTCTCAATGATTGCCTTCGCAAACGGAACTAACAGCAGCGTTCCGAAGCCCGAACCCGTGGCTGCCACTCCTTGAGCCAAGGCTCTGTATTTCACAAAGAAAGTCGCGACAGTTGAAAACAGTGGGGAGCAAAAGATTCCTCCTCCAAATCCGCATCCGATTCCGTAGACGATGTAGCCCTGCCATATTGCGGTGACAAATGAGGTCGCTACGAGACCCCCGCAGAAAAGGGCACCACCAATCAATAGAAGTGGTCGCGGACCGTAACGGTCTGCCCATCGGCCCGATATTGCTCCAGTACCGAAAAAAAGAAACATGGATAGACCAAAAACAATCGAGGTCGGGCCGAGTTTCGTATCAAACTCTTGCCCCATCGAACTAACGAATGCGCCGAAGGTGTACAGAACCCCGAAGGCGACTCCGTTAGCGATAGACGCACCAACGGCCACAGCCCACGCCCTTGGGGTGTCGAAGTGGTCTGTCGCTTCAGTCATGTTGCGGCCATCGTATGACAGTCATTGAGTTTCGTCGCTTCAAATGAATCCTGAGGGACCTCAGAAGCACGGTGGTAGCACTCGATGCTCTCATCTAACGTGTGGCTACTGCTGACCTAGACGTGTCGTGAGGGAGTCCGATGGAAGAAACTCAGGGTCTATTGAAAATTAATCCGGTGGGCTCTTTGGGGCCAGGTGACCGTCTGTTGGTGCTGCTCCACGGATTCGGTGCAGATGAAAATGACCTGGCGCCGCTCGTGCAACATATTGATCCAGATGGGCGCTTCACCTCGGTCTGTTTTCGAGCCCCAATCGATCTAGAGCCCTTCGGGGCAGCCTGGTATGAGAGAGACGAAGGAGGGGAAGTTGATGCTCATACGTTTAGGTCTTCAGTGCAGGCAATTGATCGAACAATAGATGCAGTGTGTGAGGCAGGAGGTTTCCGTCGATCGGAATCAGTGATAATCGGTTTCTCTCAGGGATGCGCTATGACCCTTGCCGTTGGACTTGGAGAAGGAACCGCCACTGCACCGTCCGCCATAGCTTGTCTTTCAGGAATGCTGCAAGACATACCTGACTTTGAGTACAACCTGTCATCAGTTCCCAACATCTTGATTCAACACGGCTCACTTGATCCGATGGTCGACATTGAACGCGGTCGTCGTATTCGTGATCTATTGAACGAAGCGGGACAGGAACCTCACTACGTCGAATATCCAATGGGTCACGAAATTTCAAATGCTTCGTTGTTTGACCTCAGGGACTGGCTGTCAACAACGTGAATTAGAAGGCCTTCAGGTCAAAGACGTTCGGCCGTCGACTTTCGGGTAAATCTGTTCGCTGTTTTGAGTCGATCACCACTTCGTCGAGCATCTGGCGTTGGTGGATAGCTTCGGGTCTAACACGCAAGAACAGTGTCATTAGGAGCGCTCCGGTAAGAACGGCAATAGTGATTGCCTGAGAAGCCCCAAACACCTCGGCAATCTCTCCAACCGCCAACATGCCGAGAGGCAAAACTCCAATGGCGCTGCTAAGTAACCCCAAAGCCCTGCCACGTCGTTCCTCAGATACGGAATCCATAACCAGGATCGATTGGGTCGACCCGAAGAAGCCCATGCCAACAGAGGCAAACACCAGGAACATGGCAGATGCGGCGTACCAAGGCGATAGGGCGAAGCCGACCATGAACGCGAATGCTAGGTAGGAACCGGTTACGTATAGAAAACCGCGTCGCACGGGGTGGTATCGAGCTATTCCTATGGAACCCATAAACATTCCGATGCCCAGCATTGCTGCAAGGAGGCCTAGCAATGCGGGGCCGACGTTAAATTTTCCTCCGACTACCTGCAAAAGAGGACTAGCGGAAAAGAAGAAGAAGTTGACGAAAGCCGTAACACCCAGAATTGATATGAGATTTTTTTCGGTGCGGAGCATTTTGATGCCTTCTATCAAGGCCGTAAACCCTGCTGTGGCAGCTTGCCTGCGCGCGGTAACTGAAGGCACTGACGTAAAAGTCGTCAATGAAATGACCTGCAATGCCCCCATAACTATCAAGGCCCAGCCGACACCTACACCTTGAATGAGAGAACCCCCAGCTAACGCTCCGAAAGCTAAGGCCATCGCTGTCCCGCTCGATTCGAGGGCCAGCGCGTTGTCTATTTTCTCTGGGCCTACAAGGTCATAAACGATGACACGTCGCCCCACCATGTCGAAGACCCAACCGACACCAGTTACAAAAAGCACTGGGTAAATCATCCAAAGCTGGAGCCTGCCAGTAATTTCGATCCACCCAAGAATCGCGAGACCTGGAATGGTCACAAAGAACTGCCCTATTACGATCCGACGGCGATCGAATCGGTCTGATATCCATCCCCCGACTACGCCACCGAATAACAGCGGAGACCACAGAGCTACTCCCGCTAGTTGAACCATTCGAGCAGATCCGGTCAAATCATTGGCTATGAACGGGCCAATGAAGGAGACACCCCAGCGCGAAAGATTCCACGTCCAACCGGACGCAAAAAGCAGCGGAAAGTGACGAACTTTGAGGGCGTCGAAGGTGGTAGTCACCTAGCGATGCATACCGCCATCAACAGTGAACTCTTGGCCAGAGCAGTAACTCGAATCATCCGAGGCTAAGAACAGCGCCACCGCAGCAACTTCCGTAGCTTCAGCTTCTCGCCCTAGTGGTATTGATCTCACCATTCTGTCTTTATCGAACTCAGACGTCATATCTGTATTGATCAGCCCCGGATGGATCGAGTTGACCCGCACATTGTGTCGACCAAGTTCAAGCGCCGCGATTTTGCTCATCCCACGCACTGCCCATTTAGTAGCCCCATACGCCATTGACGCGAAGGTCGCTTCTAATCCAGCTACTGAGCTGATGTTCACAATCGAACCCGCACCTTGTTCGATCATTTGTGGGGCAACGGCTCTCATCCCATAAAAAACGCCAGTCTGATTGATGGCGACTGTTTGATCCCAAATGTCGTCACTGGTGTTAACCAGCCTCGCTCCCCTAAGGATTCCGGCGTTGTTGACTAAAACGTCAATGCGACCGTGGCGGGAGACCACATCTGAAACAACCGCTTCCCAAGCTCCGGCTGATGAAACATCATGAGGCAAAAAATCGACGCCCAATGTTCCGGCTGTTTTGCCACCTTCGTCTTCGAGAACGTCTGTGATAATCACCTCCGCGCCTTCGTCCCGAAACATTTCTGCTTCAGCTGCGCCTTGGCCTCTTGCTCCGCCTGTGATTATCGCTACTTTGCCGTCTAAGCGTCCCATTACACCTCTAATCAGAATTCTTCTCAGGCAACATTAGCGACGAGTTGGGTTAAGAATCTCTTTCGTTTCTAGGTCAGGCGTCTTTCGGGTCTCTAGGGTGGAGGTTGTGAATCTCGAAACTGTTATAGATGGTCTCCACTCGGTGGGCCCATCTTGGGAGAAAAGATCTGCTTTAGCTGACGAGGCAGGCTGCATTGATGCCGAGAATGCGTCTGACATCAGAGAGATCAGCGCTGCCCGTCTTCTGCAGCCAAACGATTTCGGGGGTGCGCAGGCATCGATTGAAGATCACATGAGAGCTGTTGCTGTAGCGGGTGAATATTGCATGGCAACTTCCTGGTGTCTAGCTGTTTGGAGCGCTCATGGCTGGATGTTGGCGCAAATGCCAACAGAAGGACAACATGAGATTTGGTCTGATCCCACCAATCTCGTTAGTGCTTCCATAGTGCCAAAAAACGAGTTCCGCCAAGAGGGAAGCGATGTAATCGTGTCAGGCCGTTTCGGCTTTGGTTCCGGTTGCGACCACGCTCCTTGGTTAAGCGTCGGCGGGTTTTTGCCAGGCGACCAGCCGGCACCTGTTATTTGTGCTTTACCGGCGGAAGATGTGATCATCGATCACAATTCCTGGAACGTCGTCGGGCTACGCGGTACTGGAAGTAAAGACCTTGTCATAGCCGATGAGGTCGCAGTGCCCGCTCATCGCGTATTACATGTCAGTGAAACTATGGCTCGTAAGTCACCTGGCCAACTGCACTACGGAGGCCCTCTTTACACCTGTCCTTGGCGAACTACAGCAATACTGGTGCTCGCGGCCCCAGTAATTGGCGCTGCTAAGGCAGCGGTTCGTCGTTTCCAAGAGAGAATCGATGACCATTTTCTCGTTGCTCTCGCCAGCGTTCAGAGAAATGATCCCGCCGCCGGATACCGGCTTGCTGAGTCCACAGCAGAAATTCATGCGGCAGAACTTCTCTTGTATGACGCTGCTGCTCGATTAGACCATCTGGGTGGTGTCGAAGAAGTTGACCCGGTAGTTAATGCATCAATAATTCGGGACTGCGGCTGGGGAGTCAGAGCATTAGCAAATGCTGTAGACCGCTTATATGAAGCAAGCGGCGCGAACGCTATGCGAGCTGATGAACCTATTCAGCGGTTGTGGCGTGATGTAAATGCGGCTCGATCCCATGCGATATTGACATGGGACCATGCGGCCAATACCTACAGCAGGGCACTTCTAGATTCGATTTAACGGTCTAAATTGGGAAGCACTTCATCCCGAATTAGCGCATCAGACTCAGAGGCTGTTTCCCGGTTGGTCCCCATAGTGGCCCCAACGAATATCAGCTTGTCCAAACCTAAGCGGTTAAGTGCGCCTATTCGTTCTATACATGTCTCAGGCGCTCCGACTATTGCGTAGCTATCCACAAAATCCGGTGTCAACACAGATGCTTGCTGGCTGTCCGCACGGGTATGACTGTTCATGTCGTACTTGTCGTGCAGTTCACTCATAACTTTGCGTTGTGCCTCCGACACTGGGCCTACGACCTCACCGTGCATAACCGAGAATCGGGCAAATGTTGACAACCCTCCGCGAACCAGATCTCGAGCGCGTTCCAGATCTCCATGACAGACCACGTTCACATACGCCCCGTATTTGATGTCGTCGGGGTCAAGCCCTGCTTCGTCGCGAGCATCGCGCGCTGTTTCTATTCCCCAGCTGATTCGATCAGGATCAGCTCCAGGTCGGGAAAGGCCTGTTTCAAATCCTCTATGGCGGCCAGATTGACCGAAGCATCCTCGCGGATGGCAGTGTGCGGGCAGCCGCCCGTTTCCACGCCCATGATCCGTTCCGGCGGCAGGGCACCGCGCCGGGTCAGGGCCTCTGCGTCTTCCTTGGTATAGATGTCGTTGGTGATGGCGCAGATGTCATGGGTCTCGCGAAAGGTCCGGCAGAGTTGCTCCATCAGCGCCGTCTTGCCCGAGCC
>CAJWBN010000004.1 GCA_913020735.1 uncultured Acidimicrobiaceae bacterium | reverse complement strand
TTCACCATTGTTACGGCTGCTGCAGCTATCGAAAGAAATCTCAGTGACTTCATTGTTCCGCCAACTTCCTCGTTTCCGGCCAACCCAAACTTCCCGGCTATTTCCAACCTCGATGGAAACAAGTGTGGCGGGACTATCAAATCTCTCATGCTCGACAGATGCAGATCCGGCTGGGCAACTATTGGTAAAGAAATTGGGCAAGAGGCACTAGAAGATGTCACGAAAAGATTTGGTCTAATCGGTAATGAACCGTTGCAATCAGAGAATGCTCTACCGGGTCCGGTGACCTCAGCCAGATTGGCTTCTTCTGTACCTCACGCGGCGGTCGGAACCTCGTTGAAACTGACGCCTCTTCAAGTTGCGAATCTTTTTGCCACTATCGGGAACAGTGGAAGCCAAATTGAACCACGGTTGGTTGACCGGGTCCGGGCTCATGATGGTTCCGTTATCCACGAGTTTGAGCCACAAATATTGAACCAGTCAGTTTCGAAAGAGACCGCCGCAGAACTACTTGAGTTGTTATCTGAAAACGTTATAAGCGGCAGCGCTGCAGGCATCGCGTTAAGTGATGTTTCAATCGGAGGGTTGTTAGCTTCATCATTTTCTCAAAGTCAGCATCTCTGGATGGTTGCATTAGCGCCGGTGACACGTCCAGAGGTCATTGTTGCGGTACTTCTGGAGGGTGATGACTTCGATGATCAGCAGACCGCCGAAGCAAGCATTACAGGAATTTCCAGAAGAATCACTGAGGCTGTTATACGCCTCCCAAGCCCTACCCTAGGGGGCTCTTAGTGGCACCCCCAGAGACACCTATGTCTGACAACGACCGACCGATTTTTAGTGGACGATACGAGCTATACCGACGTATCGCGCGCGGCGGTATGGCTGAAGTCTTTTTGGGAAGAGACAAACTTTTGGACAGGCCTGTAGCTATCAAGGTGTTGTTCCCTGAGTACGCAACGGATCCTTCCTTCGTTGAGCGCTTTCGCCGAGAAGCACAAGCTGCGGCCAACCTAAATCAACCCAATGTCGTGGGTGTCTATGACTGGGGTCAAGAAGCAGGGACCTACTACATCGTCATGGAGTATGTCGAAGGTCGAAGCTTGGCCGAAATAATTCGAGCAGAGGGCCCTCTTCACCCAGATCGTGCCGCAGATATAGCCATAGACATAGCAGCAGCGTTAGCGTTCGCTCACCGCAATGGGGTCGTTCATCGTGACGTAAAGCCTGGCAACGTTTTAGTTACCACCGGCGGCCAAGTGAAAGTAACTGATTTTGGTATCGCTCGAGCATTGACAGGGAACACTTCAGACAATTTGACTCAAACAGGGTCAGTGATGGGCACAGCCACTTACCTGTCTCCTGAGCAAGCCCAAGGCCAGCCTGCTGATCCTAGAAGTGACGTCTATTCACTTTCGGTAGTTCTCTACGAGATGCTTACAGCTGGACCACCTTTTACAGGCGACACACCAGTATCCATTGCCTACAAACATGTGCAAGAAGCACCCAACCCCCCGTCTCAGTTCAACGCGGATGTACCTCCCGCACTTGAGGCAATCTGTCTTTTGGGCTTAACAAAGAACCCTGAGGAACGTTATGCGTCCGCAGATGATTTACGAGGTGATCTCAGACGTTTCCGAACAGGACAGCAGGTTCTCGCCACCCAAAACGGGGGCACAGTCTCAGCGACAACAGTACAAACTCGTATTACTCCTTCACCTGGGACCCGGCCTGTTGCGCAGACAGCAGCTCAAACACCACAAATACCTCATCCAGAAGCGGCTCCGAGAGACAGCTCTGCTGTTAAATCAGCCTCCGACAGAACTCGTGTCTGGGCCACTTTGTTGGTGGTTTTATTAATCGTGGTAGCAGGGTTGGTGTACCTCCTCGTTAATGGCTTCGACCCGGGCGGTGGAAAGAGCGAACCCGAAATAGTAGGCCAGACAGATAGCCGGCTCCGGGTGCCATCACTCGTTGGCCTCGACTGGCAAGAAGCAGAAAATCAGTTGCGAGAACAGGGGTTCGAACAGATAACTATCGAATTCCAGGAACGCCAAGAAGTGCCAGCTAACCAAATTTTTCAGCAAGACCCTCGCGCCGGCTTACTACTTGCCGAACCTAATGACCCTGATAATCCAATCCGCCTCTTTGCTTCAAAAGGACTGACTGTTGTGCGGATCCCAGCAGTGCAGCGGATGGATTTTCTTGAAGCCGAAGAAATTCTTCTAGCTGCTGGTTTTACAGTTGAGCGAATCGAACAGCAAAGCGATGATTACGCCTTAAACGTCGTAATGGACCAAAGTGTGCCCAGCACTGAAGAACGTCCCCAAGGAACCGTAATCACCTTGACCGTGTCAGTAGGTCGAGGTGAGGTAGCCGTTCCATCGGTTGAAGGCCAATCTCTTTCAGACGCTCGGGTAACACTCGCTCGCGAAGGATTACTTGAAGAAGTGGTGATGGAAAATTCGCTGGAATTTCCCATTGATACGGTGATTCGTTCTGAACCAGGTTTTGGCCGTTCAACTGAACGTGGAAGTGTGGTGCGGCTAGTTGTCTCGCTAGGTCCTGCAACGGGTCAAGTGCCATCGCTCGAGATCCTAGGAACCACCGACGCTGTGCAGGTCGAGATTGCTCTACAAAACTTAGGTTACGAAGTTAAACGTGTTGAGCGCACCTTAGGTGTCGGGGATCCAATGATTGGGCAAGTATTGGGTATAGATCCTGCTCCAGGAACAGATCTGTTATTAGGTTCACAAGTAATTCTGATTGTTGGGACCGGCCAAGGCAGCCCAGGAGCTATCCCCAATCCTGGTAGCAGTTTCGTAACTGTTGAACCCAGCAACTAAAAGTATTTCCTAAGGTAAGCAATTAGAGCCAAATCATCCCAGTGATCAGTGGCCGAGCCCATTTCTACCTCTATCCTCGGTGCTCATGGCAAGGCCGAAGAAGACAAGTCGTTTAACTCCCAAGGGCACTCGCCCTGAAGGAGTGGTTACTGAAGAAATGCTTGCGGGTGACCTCCCCCCAAGCCCTGCTTGGTTTGGGTGGATGATTTTGGGGTTTTTGTTATTCGGCGTTGCAGTTATCTTCTCGAATTACATGAGCTGGCTCCCAGGAAGCCCTTCCAGTTCTTGGATTCTTGGAGGGCTTGGTTTTGTTCTTATAGGGATTTTGACTGCTACTCGATGGCGCTAAACCTCTAAGAACCTTCCCAAATTACAGCTATGTGGTTTCTCCCCAGGCTGTGGAAAACCTGTGGAATGTGTAGCTCCGACTAATCATTGTCATGGTCACGGATTAATTCCATCTCTTCCATGCAACACTTAGGACCTTCTGGGATGGTATTTGGTGACCGAGTCATCCGAACTTCTGTGCCGCAGAGCGTACACATATAGGTGAGTCGAACTTTTCTTAGTTCTCCGGGGGGAGGAGGTGCTGGGACCGGGCGTGAAAATCCCAGCATCAGTTTGAGACCGATCCTGTAGACGACATAGATAAACAGCAACGAGCCCGCAATTGGAACTACTAAATCCACGAGAACTACCGTACCGTTCAACCAGAATGCTGCCACTAGGTATCGTTGGGTAGGGCAAATCTTGTCGCAGCCATGCAAGATTTTTCGGGGCAGTCAGAAAGGGCAGTGGTGACTGAGGTTTCGTCCCATTACGTATCCCGCCACAATGGTGGTTTCTCCGCAAGGACAACGGTTTGATGGCTGCAAGCATCCTCAATTTATTGGACACCGTATGAGACCTTCAGGTACTGAGCCAGGCGACTTCGTCGAATTTGATTATGACTTGGTTCAAGCTGAACGACGACAACAAATCCGCGATGTGCTGAATGAGGTTCGTCCAAAGTTAGAAAAAGAGACAGGCGTCAAACTGAAAATCACGAACGCCGGGAATGACCTTGTGCTCAGCGCGGATGGCCACGTCCGATTCCGTGCATCACTATCTCCAGATGGTCGGGTAGTGATTACTGATCTCAAATCAAGCGATCGTCTTTAGATCTTGAAACTATGAAGTCCTATTAGCCGAATACTGTGGCTGTTTGAGTCTTGTCTGGACGATCAGTTTGGTTATTGGTTCGTCCTGAATTTCTAGCGTCTTCAAGCAAGGTCACCGGTGCGATCTTTTCATGGCTTGAATCTTCCAATTCAAAAAGCTGAAGTTCTTCAACTTCTAAAATTCGGCCACTTTGTGCTCGCTGGCGACGCACACGGTTGCGTTTACGAACTGGAGGAATGACCTCACCAGGTGTGACCGTCCAAAGTCGTGGGGTTCCATCTCGTTCATCAAAAACCGTCCAGCCTTCAGGTGCTCGAAGGTTTTGGACGTGAAGCTGGCAAAGAGACATCGTGTGGCCCGCGTCGGCGTGGAGATCGATTACCCAGACAGATAACGAAGCGTTGTTGTAAGAAAGCCCAGCTACGGCTGGGGCTCCACAGGTTCCTCGTGAGCAAGATGTCACAGATATGGAACGTAGCGTGGGGCTCAATGCCTGTCGTGGATGCTTATTCGCTGAATATTGAAGATTGATGGCTGCGCAACTTACCTTTGTCGAAACCTTGAACTTGGTTTCATCTTTTCTATTCGAAAATGCTTAATGCCTAGAAGATAGCTAGGGTTCAGTGGTACCGATATGGCAGAGTCAAACTGTCTGCTTTAAAGCAAAATATGAAAGGGGCACCCCGTGGTTGGTGGCGCACTGAAGTCAGCAAGCATGGATGACCTTGATCTGAGAATGTCAGAGAAGGTTCGTCCGCTGTACGAAGCCGTGAAAGTTTTCATTCGCGAGGAAGTCGACCCAATCACCGAGGAGTATTACCGCCTCGGGGAAAACCGGGCCGAGCGCTGGGGTTATGGAGAAGGACAACTAGAGGTTCTCGAGGGCGCTAAAGAAAAAGCTCGTGCCCAGGGGCTTTGGAACTTCTTCCTTCCCGATGCCGAAACTGGCGAAGGGTTAACGAACCTTGACTATGCGTATATCGCAAACGAACTCGGGAAGAATCGCTTGGCATCTGAATGCTTGAACTGCTCCGCCCCCGATACGGGCAACATGGAAGTTCTAGAGCGAACTGGCACCGAGGAACAAAAAGCGCAGTGGCTTGAGCCATTGTTAAATGGTCAAATTCGATCTGCGTACTGCATGACAGAACCAAGAGTTATGAGTTCTGACGCAAAGCAGATCGAAACAGAAGCTGTCCTCGATGGCGATGAGTGGGTAATCAACGGAGAAAAGTTCTACATATCGGGCGCAGGTGACCCTCGTTGCAAAGTCATGATCACGATGGTCCGCACTAATCCAGACGCTGACACTTATAAGCAACAGTCTCAGATTCTCGTGCCTCTTGATACTGAAGGCGTCAACATTATCGGCCCTATGCATGTATTCGGTAACGACGATGCGCCACACGGTCATATGCACCTCAAACTTGAAGATGTGCGAGTGCCCCGAGAGAACGTCTTATTGGGAGAGGGCCGCGGTTTCGAGATCAGCCAACTTCGTCTCGGCCCAGGCCGTATTCATCACTGCATGCGTTCCATTGGTTCTGCAGAAAAAGCAATCGAGATGATGGTTGATCGAGGCACCACCCGTGAGGCCTTTGGCAAAAAGCTTGTCAATCTCGGCAAGAACATGGAAGTAATTTCTCGTGCACGTATCGAAGTAGAGGCGATGCGCCTGATGGTCTTGCGTGCAGCACAAGCGATGGACAAACTTGGCAACGCCGAGGCTCGCGTATGGGTGAGCGCTGTAAAAGCAATGGTCCCCGAAAAATGCTGCGACATCATCAATGAGGCAATTCAAATGCACGGAGCTGCTGGAGTTTCCCAATGGTTCCCACTCACCGATATGTGGCACAGCCAAAGAACTTTGAGACTTGCCGACGGGCCGGACGAAGTTCATCACAACGTTGTTGCCCGAGCGGAAGTTCGAAACCGAGAAGCTGAGCGTTCCTCAGGCGAAGCCACGACATACACCTTGGGTGGACCAACCTTTACAGGGGCGTAATCCACTATCACTTGAATCTGAAGGGGCCCCTTTATGGAGGCCCCTTTAGATTTTTTGTAAAGCCCATTCCCGGAGTTCTACTTTTCTTATTTTTCCCGATGGGGTAACTGGCATCTCATCTATGAATATGACGTGCCTTGGTATTTTGAAACTGGCAATTTTCCCGCGACAGCGATCAATCAAATCCTCGGCTGCTACATCATTTGATCTGACGACAAATGCGACAGGCACCTCGACCAGCCGCTCATCTGGGTAACCAACAACTGCTATTTCTTGGACTCCGTCTACTTCGAGGAGGTATCCCTCAACCTCAGCCGGTGAAACATTTTCTCCACCAACTTTCAACATGTCTTTATGGCGGCCTATGAACACAACGTGGCCGTCCGGTCGTAACAACGCAACGTCGCCTGTATCAAGCCAACCGTCGTCATCTAGAACTTCAGCGGTCGCTTCGGGTTTATCCCAATAGCCACTGGTCACGGTGTAACCCTTTACATGCAGTGCACCCGTCTCATTAGCCGCTAATACAGTTCCGGTATCAAGGTCACGTATTTGGAATTCGATGCCATACATGGGATAGCCGGAGGCTTCGGTTCGTTGTTCTACCGAGTCCGTAATATGGCTCGACGCGATAAACGCCCAAGACTCGCTCATTCCGAAGCCACTCGTTGTGGGGCAGAAGACATCTTGGGCTTGGCGGGCTATAGGGATTGTAGATTCCATTCCGGCCGGCAAGGTTCCCGCGCGTAGCGAAGAGACATCTCGTTCATTTTGTTGCTGAGAGCGAATGAGATCAGCCCAATGACTGTCAAACCCGTGGAGCACGGTTCCACCTTCGGCTTCCACTGCGTCTAAGACTTCATCGGGTTCAAAGACATCAAACAAGATCTGGCTGCCGCCGGTTAAGCCCGCCATCATTGCAACTTCGCTAAAGCCATAAGCATGAAATAGCGGTAGGTAACTCATGTGGACGTCGTTGCGGTTGTGTCCAAGCAACATTGCTCTTTCATACGTATTACGTACAGGTTTGTGGCAGTGGACTACTCCTTTGGGATGGCCTGTGGTCCCAGATGTGTAAGCGAGCATCATCCGATCTTCTACATTGACTTTTGAAGACCGTGCTTCTAATTCCTCGTCGGTGACCGTCGCACCTTTCTCAAGCATGGCGCTCCAATTAATGCTGTCCGGCAGTTGTTCTCCAACCATGACGATGGTTTGGAGGTATCCGCCTTCGCTCAACTGTTCACTAGCTTCGATAAGCATTTCGCCGTAGTTGATTGGACCAGATTGATCGAGCGCTATGAGAAACTTGCTCTGAGATTGCACGACGGTATAGGCGACGTCGTCAGTTCGGTATCGCGTATTTAATGGGACAATGCATCCACCGACTTGAGGAACCGCATACATGAGATGCAACCATTCGGGCCGATTAGTCATCCAAACTGCAACGTGGTCACCATGACCAACTCCTAGAGCTATCAGTCCTTTTGCTACCTCTTTAACGTTCGCTGCGAACTCTCCGTGAGTCCAACGCTGGTCTTTAAAAACCAGCGCCACGTCGTCTTTCCACAAACGCGCAGCTCGTTCTGGGATCTCTCCCATCAATAACCAGTCATCACTCATAACCTGCAACCTTAGAGGCGATCCAGTTGCATTGGCCGAGCGACGAGATTTCGGCTCAAATGGGGGCCAGGAAAGAGGTAATGACGTGGAATTCGATTTGATGACAGGTTCATCGACTTGGGCAAGCGCGGGAGATCTAGCTCGCCGTGTCGAAGATCAGGGATTTTCAGGAATGCTGTACACCGAGACGGGGCAAGTGCCATGGATGCAAATTGCCGCTGCGGCGATGGCTGCACCATCGTTGACGTTTTCAACTGGTATCGCAGTTGCCTTCCCGAGAAGCCCCATGGTCTCAGCACAAGTTGCGTGGGAATTAGCTGGCGAAACTAACGGCAAATTTCGTTTAGGTTTGGGTAGCCAAGTTAAGGGACATGTCGTTCGCCGCTATTCGTCGGATTTTGACCGTCCGGCCCGTCGCCTACTGGACTACGTCACGGCCGTGAAGGCTTGTTTGCGAGCCTTTCGCGGCGAAGAGCGGTTAAGCCACGAGGGTGAATTCTATAATCTCTCACTCTTGCCAGATAGCTGGAAACCTCGAAGTCATGACTTCGGCGACATCAAAGTCGATATTTCTTCAGTTGGTCCCCTAATGAACAAAGTTGCGGGACAAGTTGCCGATGGGGTTCACGTACATCCAATGCATTCCATGCATTACATCGAAAATCGCTTACTCCCCGAGGTCGCACAAGGCGCTGAGGCTGCTGAACGTAAAGCTTCTGATATTGATTTGATTGTTCCAGTATTTGCAGTCGCCGGTGACACTGCCGAAGAGCGGGCGCCTTGGGTACATCGAGCAAAAACCCAGATTGCTTTTTATGGAACCACACCCAACTACGCTTTTCAGTTTGAGGACTTAGGGTTTGAAGGGATCACAAAAACTCTAGGCGACAAAATGAAAGCCGGTGATATGCAGGGCATGGCAGACACAATCTCTGACGAAATGCTCGATCACTTTGCCCTGGTGTCAACGTGGGACGAGATGGCTGATCGTTTAAAGGATCGCTATGAGGGCACCGCCGCTCGAGTTGTCATGTATCTGACAGAGGAGCACATGCGCAAAGACCCTGATTCGGTAGATAAATGGGGCGAAGTTGCCCGAGCAACGAGGAGTTGAAAATGAGCGAACGTGTGGCACTCGTGACCGGAGGCGGCAGCGGGATTGGGAGAGAAATCTGCATCGGCTTGGCGGCTACAGGACGCCGAGTAGCGGTTGCGGATCTCAACTTGAAGGGCGCTCAGGACACCACTTCAATGATTTCTGAGTCCGGTGGTAACGCAGTGGCTGTAGGCATGGATGTTGCAGACACTGATGCAGTTCAAGCTGGCATCTTCGAGGCAGTCGACGAACTCGGTCCAGTCGAAATTTTAGTTAATTGTGCGGGTTGGGATGAATTGATGCCATTTCTTTCAACTGATGAAAATTTTTGGGATCGTGTAATCGAAATTAACTACAAGGGAGTTTTAAGGACTGTTCACGCGTGTCTGCCATCCATGCTTGAGGCTGGATGGGGTCGAATAATCAACATTGCTTCTGACGCGGGACGAGTTGGTTCGTCCTTCGAAGCAGTCTATTCAGGCGCTAAGGGCGGAATTATCGCGTTTACGAAGACCATTGCCAGGGAAGCAGCTAGAAGCGGGGTAACTGCAAATGTTGTGTGCCCTGGCCCGACTGATACCCCGTTACTTGATGGAATTGTGGCTGCTAGTGACGATGGCGACAAAATTATCGGGGCTATGGCTAGAGCTGTCCCGATGAAGCGCGTCGGAACCCCGACTGAGGTGGCGTCCGCAGTGCTGTATTTCAACTCTGACGAGGCTGCTTTCGTAACCGGTCAAACCTTGTCGGTATCTGGTGGTTTAACCATGAGCTGAGTTGGTTGCTTTCGCTGAGCCAGCTGAGAACTGTGATCTAAGCCACGCGTGCACGATAGAAATAGGTGATCGAAACGAATTCAAACTACGACCGTCGGAATAGTCGCATAGTCACTTCGGCGGCTTTCGTGGCTAACTTCGTCAACTTCGGGGTGCTTTTTTCGTTCGGCATTTTCTTAACCCCCATAGCGGAAACTTTCGATACATCAACGGGTCCAGTTGCACCGATTTTTTCAACGGCAGTCTGCTTTTATTATTTAGCAGGCGCTATCGGTGGAAAAATTGGGGACACCCTAGGCGTGCGGCCGGTTATAGCCGTCGGATCTATCTTTATGACCGTCGGCCTGATTATCAGCAGCCAAGCATCAGAACTATGGCATCTGTATTTCTTTTATGCGCCGCTTGTGGGCAGCGCCGTCGGGTGCTGTTACCCGTCAATGATCGGCACAGTCGGTCGCTGGTTTAAACATCGGCAAGCTTCAGCTATAAGTCTGGTCTTAGCTGGAGTCGGCATGGGTACCTTTATTGGCCCAATTGTTTCCCGGGTCTTGATAGACGCGCTCGGATGGCGTTCGACTCTGGGTGTCTATGCCATTGTCAGTGGAGTTCTACTAACTAGTTGCACCTTCGCCGCAGTTGATTCACCTGAGGCTCGGCGCACAAGCAGTCTCGGTTTGCGCACAATTCTCGGGTCGAAGAAATTCGTAGTCCTGTATGGGGCACTCACGGTAGGCGGGCCCGGTTTTTACGCACCCTTAGCCTTCTACAACGACCATGCGATATCTGAAGGTATCCGCGGAACAGCTGCGGCCAGCCTTGTAGGAGTAATCGGAGCGTCTTCAGTCATCGCTCGACTGGTCATCAGCGCCTTGAATGATCGTTTCGTTCCTATACATCAATACCGATTTGGTCAGGTTCTCCTCATCTGCTGTCTGATGGTGTGGCTCCTGTCGGGCGACTCGTACGTCCTCTTTCTATTTAGTGCAGTACTCCACGGCGTCAGTTGGGCAGTCTGGTTCACAGCCGCTCCAAACGTTCTCGCGGCATGGTTCGGAGTCGCTGATCTCGGCGGAACAATTGGGATTTTGTACACGGCCCTAGGATTCGGCGCTCTAGCCGGGCCAGCAGTTCTCGGCTTCGTCATAGACAGCTTTGGTTACGAACCCGCTATAGGGATGGTCATCTTTACTTCAGCGGTTGCATGGCTACTCTGCTTTATCCCCGACCGGCTCGAGGAACCACAAACGACCTAATCGAAGACACTCACCTATTTTCTTAAGCAACTAAATCTTTATTAGCCACCTTGAAAAATATCTAGGAAGTGGACTTCTGAATCACTATCTACCGGTTCATATTCAGCATCAGTAAAAATTTCACCGTTAATTGCCACTGAAGATGCTTCTGACAGGCGTTCTCCTATACCAGGGAACTTCTCCTCAAGCGCGGCCACCAGACGTCGAACGTTCGTAGCTTCGACCTCGACTTGAGCTAACCCTCCGGTTAGATCACGAAGACCCGCCGAAAAATGAACTTGCGCCATTCGATTTATTTAGTCGCGCTGCTCAGTGAGCGCTTCAAGAATTCTGACCGGTGACATCGGCAAATCTGTCATCCGCACATCGATCGCGTCATTTATCGCATTACCCACTGCTGCCATCGGCGGGACAATACCCACCTCTCCGACACCTCTCACTCCGTATGGGTGGGCGGGGTTTGGAACCTCGACAATGGCGCAATCAATCATTGGAAGATCGGAAGCTACAGGTATCCGATAATCAAGGAAGCTTGGGTTTTCCATCACACCGTCTTGGTCATGAATGTATTCCTCATTCAAAGCCCAGCCGATTCCTTGGACAACTCCACCTTGCATTTGTCCTTCCACATAGTCGGGGCTGATCGCTCGACCAGCATCTTGTGCTGTTAGGTAGCGCACGACTCTCGTCACCCCAGTTTCCGGATCAACCTCTACATCGCAGAGTTGAGTAGAGAAACCTGCTCCAACTCCACGTGAGTTAAGCGATGCGTTGGCTGATATCGGTCCTCCCGTGCGACCAGACTTCGCTGCCAGGTCACTAAGAGACAGTGGGGGTTGGCTTCCGTCAACATGTTGAGCTTGGCCATCGACCCACTCAACTTGATCAACTTCTACATCCCATGTTTTTGCTGCTCGGGCCCGAAGATCTTCCACGATCAGACGACAGGCATCTACCACAGCTGCACCGGTCGCCAAGGTAACCCGGCTACCGCCAGTCACGTCGTTGAAACCGACTGTTTCAGTGTCAGCAACTACGGCTTTGATTGATTCATACGGAATACCTAGCTCTTCCGCGGCCATTAGGGCCATCGATTGACGACTTCCGCCGATGTCAGGAGAACCTGTTACTACGGTCGCCGTTCCATTCTCATTGATGTGGACAGTCGCACTCGACATCATGCCTGCGTTAAACCAAAAACCAGCAGCAACACCTCTTCCTTGGTTAGGTCCAAGATCTGCTGTGTAATTGGGATGATCTTTGATTGCTTCCAAGGTTTCGACAAAGCCAATCCGCGGAAACTTCGGCCCATAAGAGGCCTGGGTTCCTTCAACAGCAGCGTTAGCTAACCGAATATCAATCGGGTCCATCCCTATATCTCTAGCTAGGTCATCAAGAACTGATTCAACGGCAAACGCTGCCATGGGTGCACCGGGAGCTCTATATGCCGCAACTCGCGGTTTGTTACAAACAACGTCATAACCCTCAACTACGAAGTTTGGAATGTCGTAGCAGGCGATAGCCGTCATCCCTGCGGCACCCACTGGGGACCCTGAATAAGCACCCGCTTCGTATGCCATCCATACTTCGGCAGCGGTTATCTTCCCATCGTTGGATACTCCCATTTTCACTCGTATTCGAGTGCCGGATGTCGGTCCGGTCGCGCGGAAAACTTCATCGCGGTCCATTACTAACTTGACGGGTCGACCAGCTCTTTGAGAGAGCCTGACTGCGAGCGGCTCGAGGTAGATCACTGTCTTACCTCCAAAACCTCCGCCGATTTCGGCGGCCGTTACTTTCAAAGTTCCGGGGGACACACCAAGCACAGTGGCTGAATACGCCCTCATTTGGAAGTGACCTTGGGATGAGCACCATATATGGGCTCTTCCATCAGTATTGGCATCAGCCACAGCAGCGTGGGGCTCTATATAACCTTGGTGAACTGGTTTGGTCGTGAACTCCCGTTCGACAACAACATCTGCCTCACCAAAACCTTGCTCCAAGTCGCCGCGTTCGTGGAGGATCTTGCTAGCAACATTCGACGGTTCTTCCGGCGCAGGATCTACCCCTTTGGTAATCATCCCTTCATGCAGCAGCGGAGCGCCCTCTGCCATCGCTTCATCCACCGTCAGTACGTGAGGCAAGATTTCGTATGTCACTTCGACTGCTTTGGCGGCCGCTTCGGCTTGCTCCCGAGTGGTAGCTGCTACGGCTGCAACTACGTGTCCTTCATATAGGACTTTCTCCCTAGCGATCGCATTATTGGCTACATCAATGTCGCTCGCGTGAGCCCCGTTAGCCGCAAGATCAGGAAAGTCGCTACCGGTGATCACTGCCTTCACCCCAACCATTGCTTCCGCAGCGGTGGTGTCGATCGACACTATCCGGGCATGAGCATGGGGTGAACGAACAACCTTGCCGAACAACATGCCCGGCAACATCAAATCAGCACCAAATTGAGCTTTTCCTGTGACTTTTTCCAGTCCATCAGGCCGGATGGGCCGGGTGCCAACCCACTTGTATCCAGGGTTCTCTTCGGTTATCGCCATTACTGACCCCTCATCTCTCGAGCTGCTTCTTGCACAGCACGAACAATTTTGTCATACCCAGTACACCGGCAAAGGTTGCCGGCTAATGCATATCGAATTTCTGTTTCAGTCGGATCCGGATTCTTGTCTAATAAAGCTTTAGCGGCTATCAGGAAACCTGGTGTGCAAATACCGCACTGCAGGGCTGCTCCTTCTAAGAAGCACTGTTGGAGGGGATGCAACTCGCCGGAATCAGCGAGTCCCTCCACAGTAAGAATTGTTGCCCCCTCAACCTCGGGAGCAAACACAAGACAAGAAGTGGTGACTTTCTCATCGATCATGACTGAACAGGCGCCGCAGTCTCCCGTACCGCAACCTTCTTTGGCGCCAGTCAAACCAACTTCATCTCTCAGTGCATTTAGCAGAGACGTGCCATCTTCTGCCAAGAATTCGGTTTCGTCTCCGTTGACAACAGCGGTGATATGAGTTCGTGCCATTACTTGCTTCCGTTTCTCTGCTCAGCTCTTTCAATTGCTATGAGTACCGCTCGTTTCGCCAATACTCCCGCTACTTGTTTCCGATATGCGACCGTTCCCCGCTTGTCATCAATCGGATTGCAAACTCCACTCGCTGCTTCCGCTACAGCGGAGAGCGTTTCGTCGTCAGCGGTGTTGCCAACCAAAGCAGCTTCAGCGTCTGGAACTCTGACAACTGTCGGGGCGACAGCTCCCAAGGCCACCACCGCCTCTTCGATACTCCCATCTTCTGCCAGGGTGACCCGAGCTCCCGCTCCTACTACCGCTATGTCCATTTCAGTTCTAGGGATCATCCTTAGATATGCATCCCCAGATCGTGCTGGCATTCTGTCGATTTCGAATTCGACGATAAATTCGTCGGCCTCAAGTGACGTTTGCCCAGGACCAGTAACTACTTCAGCTACATCAAGTACACGGGTTCCATTCGGGCCAGCGATCACAGCGCGAGCCCCATTTACGACCATCGCTGGGACTGAGTCAGCTGCCGGCGAACCGTTACACAGATTTCCTCCGAGGCTGGACCTATTCTGAATCTGGTCGGAACCGATAAGGCCAGCTGCTTCCGATAGGCCAGGGAACTCTCCGCTAAATGCTTCGTCTTCGGTGAGATTGGCCGTCGGAGTCGCAGCCCCTACTGTCCATTTGTCGTCGTCCTTAGCCATTGATACGAGTTCTTCTATCTTCTTCAGGTCAACCAGTACTTCTGGAGCCGAGCGTCCCGCCCGGAGTTGAGGAACAACGTCTGTTGCGCCCGCAAACACCTGCGCTGACGGTGAGGTTGACAACAATGACGTCGCTTCCTCAACCGAAGATGGTGCTATGTATTTCACTCATTCCCCCTAATTAGACGGTTGAAAAGTATCCGCCGTCGTGCAGTGCATCGAAAAGTAGTCGCTGATTGCTTCATTGTCTTCTTCAACAACCCTTGAGATAGTTTAGGGCCATGATCTCACCCGGTAACCAACCAGGGCCACTCACTTCTTACAACTTATTTACTTCTGACCCAGTTCTTCCTGATGCAGTGCGTCGCGAGGGAGGAAATCTGGAGCTTTTAGAAGATTTTGGTGAGCAAGTGGGCAGCTTGGAAATACGAGAGTGGGGACGTTTAGCAAACAAGAACGTTCCGATTCTTCATACCCATGATGCTTCAGGCAACAGAATCGACGAGATCGAATACCACCCCGCATATCACTCGCTTCTAAATCTTGCTGTCGAAAGTGGGATTCACTGCATGCGTTATGAAAAACCGCCGGGGGATGGAGCTTATGTAACACGCAATGCACTAATGGGTTTGATCACTCAGATCGAAATGGGTCATGGTTGCCCAACCTCAATGACCTCTGGCTCGTTAATGGCGTTACGCCATCAACCTGAGTTAGCAGAAATCTGGGAACCATTAACAATCAGCAGAAGTTACGACCAACAACTCAAAGCTCCAAGTGCGAAGTCGGGTGTTCTTTTGGGTATGGGTATGACAGAGAAACAGGGCGGATCTGACGTTAGAGCAAACACAAGTACCGCTACTCCCGTATCAGTAGGAGGCCCTGGGAGGGAGTACCGAATTGAGGGCCACAAATGGTTCACTTCAGCTCCTATGTGCGATGCATTCCTAGTCTTGGCGTATGCACCGAAAGGCATGTCGTGTTTCCTCGTTCCTCGGGTGCTACCGGATGAAACTCGAAATTCATTGCGTCTGATGCGGCTCAAAGACAAACTCGGCAATCGTTCTAATGCTTCTGCGGAGCTGGAATTCGATAACACAGCAGCCTGGATGGTCGGGGAAGAGGGACGAGGGATCCCAACAATTATCGATATGGTTCAAGCCACCCGGCTTGACGTAGCAAATTGGGGTGTTTCTCTTATGCGCCAAGCGGTTAGCCAAGCGGGGTGGCACGTCGCTAACCGCGAAGCCTTCGGCGCAACTTTGATCGATAAACCCTTGATGCAAAATGTCTTGGCCGACTTAGAAATTGAGGTTGAAGCCGCAACGCTGATGATCACCCGCCTTTCGGGAGCGCATGAACGCATGGACATCGATGAGCGAGAACAAGATTTTTCCCGCTTGGCGACTCCTATCGCTAAATATTGGCTGACCAAGCAATCAACCCCTGTTGTTAGGGAGGCCCTGGAATGCGTAGGCGGTAATGGATATGTAGAAGATTCAATGATGCCGCGCCTGTATCGCGAGGCACCGTTGAATGCGATATGGGAAGGCGCCGGAAACGTTATTGCTCTTGATATTGGTAGGGCGGCGTCTAGAAATCCTGAAAGTGTTGAAGTTTTTCTAGATGAATTAGACCAATCCCGGGGTAAAGATTCAGGTATCGACAATCTTTTGGATTCCCTACGAGCCGATTTTGCTAGCCCAGTACCAGAGGCGGAAGCACGCCGACTTGTAGAAAGACTTGCTATTGCTTGGGCTGCGACCCTTATGGTCCAGCATGGTCAGCCTTCAGTGAGTGAGGCTTACCTGATGTCAAGAATCGGCGGTGATCACGGATCGCTGTTTGGTACTTTGCCAACATCTTGTGATTTGGATCAGATTGCGAGGCGGGCAGTTCCCGCTTAAAAAGTCTTGGTAAGTCAGCCTGTGAATGCTGGGCCGTCCGCACGGTCAACCGTTGTAAATTCCTCGACTTTCTTGCGAGACAACTTAGTCAATTGTTTTTTGGGCTTTCCGATGGTGAGCAAAGCTGCCACCGCCACGTTCGGCTCAAGACCCAACAATTGTTGCGCCTTTGATTCCTGAGCAGCGAGAAGCGTGGTGAGGGTGCCGCCAAATCCTTCGTTGCGCGCTCCGAGTAAAATATTCCATGCCATCGGATATATGGATCCTCCGCTAATAATGCCAACCCGATCAAGGTCCTTATCCATGGACGCGACCACACTCAGGTCCACAGCTATGACGAGGACCGTAGGTGTATGAGAAAGATCTTCAAACATCGGGATTACTGCAGGTATGGACTCGTCATTCCAAACTTTTTGAACATCAACGCTGGTTGGATGAACGCTTTGCCAAGGGTTTTCTCCGCCTCGCCGTTGCTCGCCATACACCCTCAGTTGCGGAAGACATAGACGCCCAAGAGCGGTCTTTGTGTCCGGGTCCTTAACAACTATTACCCGTCCTCCTTGTCGGTTACCCCCGCTAGGAGCGAAGCGCGCGTTGTCGAGAACACGGTAGAGCGTCTCGTCAGGCATTTCCTCGTCGGTAAAATCTCGTGCGGCAAATGTGGTTCGCATAACGTCATACAGTTCCATTTGCTCATCCTTCCATGACAAACACGGTGCGTGTCGTTCTATTTGTTCAAATAGCGCCGTCAAAAAATTTAGTGAACCCGTACCTCGGGTATGGACCAACAACTAGTTGTTCGAGAACACCTACCCCTTCTGAAACGCCATTATGTACTCGCACAACTTCTTGAATATGGATGTTTTCAGGGGCCAACGGATCAATTTCATTCAGATTCCAAGATTCTCCAAACACCGCGAGTTCTCCTTTCCATTGCCCATGTCCCCATTCAGGGTGCCCATAACCCATCCCCTTCATGAGGACGGAGCCGATCGGTTCTATTTCGATCTCGATTGGGTCAGAATCTGGCAGTTGAATCCTGATTTGGCCCCCTGAGATTCGTCGTGTTTCAGGAAGCCAAGTGAAGTTGTGACTGACTGAAACCAGACGCTCAATATTGGGGTCTTCGATCCCAGGTATTTGATCACTTTCAGCATATGCCGGTAATCGAAACCCATCCCAATGCCACACTTCGCCTCTGTCTCCTTCGAAAAGACCGACATGAGTTACATGGTCTGACCAGTGGAGCGGCGCCCAAAAAAATTTCAATCCCTTAGGCGGGAGCGGCGCTCCCATAGACACTGAATCTCCTACTGGGCGGACACCCCAAGACCGGTCTTTAGTCCCATAGGTGTGTGCAGCATCGAGGGTAATAGTTTCGCCGGGAAGACGAAGTTCGCCTCTCCAGAATCCAAACTGATTCATACGAGTGGCGATCATCCAACGGCCTATTTGTTCGGGAGTAAGCCTTTGGTGATCTTCAGCAAAATGCGCTGAACGTGGGATCCATTCCAGGTCTGCCCCAATTCCCGTTTCGTTATCTTCCACAACGACCCGGATATTTTTCATCGGCTGACCGATTTCAATCCGAAACGGACCAGTGGTCATGTCAATCGGATCTTGCGGGGCGCGACGCGATGCATGAAAGGAGTGCTGATGCTCACCTCGAACGATCGTTAACGCACAATCCTGTATGTGTAAATTCGGATACCGGGCGGAACTGATCCCGAAGTACAAACTGCCATCATCTGTGTATCCGTTGAAGAACGATCGGTCATAGGCATTTCGATCACTTGTTGCTGGGGTAGTTATGGGATGTGATGTCTGATGAATATAGAAATCGTCAAATGAACTAAGCAACTTTTTCCCCAATCGCTGCGTTTTAGAACTGATCTTCTAGCTCCAACCTAGGCCTGACCTCGCATAAGACAGCAATCGAATGCCGTCAGAAGTGCTGTTTATCTGCTCGGAGCAAAGTCATAGAACCAAAAAGCTAACTATCTTCTTTAATTGCACGTGAAAATGCCATTGTGCAAGATTCGGGGGTTTTGATGTCTGGGGTTTTAGATGGAATTCGGGTTCTAGATTTTGGGCGGTTTATCGCCGGCCCTTTCGCGGCAACAATTCTGGGAGATCTCGGAGCTGATGTTATTCGGATCGAACGAATTGACGGTGGTGAAGATCGCTGGACTACACCGGTGACCCCTGATGGCCAAGGTGCTTTGTTCTTACAAGTCGGTCGCAACAAAAAAAGTATGACCCTAAACCCCATGAAGGAAGAGGGGCGAAGGATCATGAATGCCCTAATAGCCACAGCCGATGTAGTGGTTGCCAATCTTCCTCCAGATACTCGTCGACAGATGGGCCTTGACTATGAGTCGCTAAAAAAGGTGAAGGAAGACATCATCGTCTCGACTGTGACCTGCTTTGGTTCGGGTGGCCCTTTCAGCGACCGGGTAGGTTTTGATGGCTTGGCTCAAGCTATGTCTGGTGCGATGCATATGACGGGGCCAGAGGGTCAGCCCACACGTAATTCCACTCCCTATGTTGATTTTTGTACTGGATCACTGCTGGCAATGGCAACGCTGGCAGCGTTACGCCATCGCGATCTGACAGGAGAGGGCCAAGAACTTGAGGGGGCTTTGTTGAAGACGGCGATGACGATTGCGAATGCAACGCTTATAGAACAGGACCAACTTGGTATCGATCGCGAAGCTTCACATAACCAAGGTCAGACAGCTGCTCCGTCAGACACGTTTATGACTAGTGATGGGTTAGTTCTTGTGTCAGTCATCGGCAATTACCAGTTCGCTAGGTGGGCGAAGCTTGTTGGCCGACCTGAGTTGGCTGATGATCCAAGATTCCAAAGTGATGAAGGGCGCGGAAACCATAGAAACGAAATCTGCGGCGTCATGTCGGATTGGTGTGCCAACAAGACGACTGATCAGGTTCTTTTGGCTTTGGCTGACCTAAAAATTCCAGGTGCTCCAGTGCTCAAGCCTCAGCAAACGTTGGACCACCCTCACGTTAATGCTTTGGGTTTTTTAGAGCGTTGGGCATATCCATCTGCTTCGAAGGACGTACCAATCAGTCAATTCCCGGTTGCCATGACGGCCAGCCCGGGTGTGATTCGTCATCGGGCCCCTGAGTTGGGTGAGCATACAAACGAAGTGTTAACAGAGTTGGGTTTCAACTCATCGGAAATTGATGACTTGCGTTCCGACCGAATTATCTGAGGTTTGAAAATGGATTTTGTTGATGTAGCTAGAACCACATTCGCGGCTCGGGAGTTCACTGATGAGCCAGTACCGGACGACGTCTTGTATCGGATTTTCGATACGGCGCGCTTTGCGCCTAACGGAGGCAACCGTCAGGGTTGGAAGGTAATAGCTGTTCGTGATCGTGAAACCAAAAAGGCTCTCGGCGAGTTGTGTTTGGGGCCGATGCGAGTAGCGGCTGCCCAAACTCGCGCGGGCGAGGTTTACTGGCAATCGGTGACTCCTTCGTCGATAGATGCTTCTGAGGCTGCGTTAGATGAATCGCTGCCAATTGCTATACCGATGTTTGAGCATCTGGAGGATGTCCCAGTTGTTTGCATCGTTGCTGTTGATTTAAAAGTTGTTGCTTCGATGGACCAGTTTTTGGACCGTGTCGGAGTGGTTAGTGGGGCTTCGATTTATCCGATGGCTTGGAGTGCATTGATGGCGGCTCGAAACGAAGGTTTCGGTGGGACATTAACTACTTTGCTTGCGGCTCAAGAGCCAGCTGTACAGGAACTGTTAGGGCTTGAATCACACGAAGCCGTTTCGGCCATGTTGACGATTGGTCGTCCACCTAAACAATTATCGAAACTTTCGAGAAAGCCTGTTGAAGAGTTCGTCTTCATTGACCATGCAAATGGAAAACCTCTCACCTCCTAAGATTTCTCACACATACGGATATGGGTCAGTGCGCCGAGTTTGAGCGAAGTTACTGAACTCTTAATCGACGGATTTACCCGCCAACGGTGGTTTCAATTAGTCGGCTATCCACGATTGACGCGTTCCGTTTTGGGAGATGGTTGACGCGGTAATCGTCGTAGTCGGTGAACATTGAAAGCATTCTTGAACGACTTAGGTAGTGATATATCAACGCTTCATCCCACAGTTCGTCAGAAGGCCCGATGAGGGTAGCTACGGGAAAGACGCGCCAAGTAATTTTAACGCCGGCCCGTTCTGCATATAGGTCCGTCACTCCTTTTCTATATTCCTCGTAGCCCTGTGCACCGGACATGTTGTCAACTCCGCCGTTTGGTTTTGTGGTGTCGGCTAGGCGAACCAGATTCAGCATGTCAGTTGGTTGTTCTGCGTCACGGTCGTTGATTTCGTTGACTCGCGGGTCTTTGAATAATCCGGGTTGTTCAATAATCGGGTCCGCTGGTAGGGACGCGTTGAGGTGCAGCGGATATCCCTCTGGTTTTTCGTTGACGCATTCAATTAATCGGCTATTGACGAGTGCTCCAGACCGATATTTCAAAAGTTCTTGATAGTGGGAGTCAGTGATCATTTCGATAAAAGACCGTCGTGATCGATACTGAGCGACCAATAGGTAGTCCCAGTCTTCGCCTATCGACGCGAAGAAACATGAGTTGACGTCGTTGAGATAGAGGGGAGAGTGTCCGGTCTCGAGGCGGTTCGCTATGGGTGGTACTCCTGCGATGTAGTGACCGAAGTAACAGTCGCGTCCGCTGGTCGTTTCCAAGCCTAGGTTCGGGTCGGCTACGTCACGAAACTTCAGCAAGTTGATCATCGCAACTGGCTCGTCGGAATCCCGGTCACGCATTGATTCAACAGCTTGGTCTGTTAATTCGACGTAGTTCATCTTCGCTTTCTTTCGTGAAGTTTTTGACCCATTTTCTTTAGGTCGGTTCAAGGTTCATTGTTTAGGAACAAACATGTTTGGTCTTAAAGTAGCTGCCAAAGTTGCTTCCTGAATTTTCTATAAGAATTGCTCCCACTGGCCTTCTTTTTTGTGTCGAACAGGAAATAGTGCTGCATGGCTTCTTTTCGGATTAACAAATTACAGTTGACCGTCGCTGTTCTTTTGACAGTTTCTGCTGTCGCCAGTGCATGTTCGAGCCAAGAAACAGTTAGCCCGCCCACTAGCCATACAACGGCCGCCCACACCCACACAGAAGACACAACCACCCCGGCAGCCACCCAAACAACAGCCGCCCACACCCACACAGATCTTCAGGTGGGGTCTTATTTAGACAATTATTCAATTTCTGATGCCGTATTTGGTACCCAAACAACAGTGACGGTTTCCGGCAACACGCGAACAATCGTCACGAACGCTTTGCCAAATCACGAAACTGGGTTGTTCCCAAACTCAGGCAACCCGAATACCATCTCCGCTCAATCAAACAGGTATGAGTACCCCACGAACCCTACCTATAGGGGTGCCGCGTCTGAGGTGCATGTGCCAGGTGTCGCAGTAAACGGTGTCAAGTTTGAGCCGGGCACCGCAGAAACCGTGACTTGCGCGACCGGGGAAACATACCGAATTGAAGGACTACAAAACACCTTCAATCTTGGTATGGACTTCAATAATGCACACGTTCAGCCAACTGGCGCTTATCACTACCACGGGTTATCTGAATTGCTCGCCGAGATACACACTGATTCAGATGATGGGCTTGTTCATGTCGGCTTCGCGGCAGACGGCCATTTGATTTACATATCAGCAACTGACACTTATAAACCGAGCTACCGACTTACGGCCTCTTTAAGAACAGGTAGCGGTTGCCAGGGAAGCCTCGGCGGCCGACAGGGCTCAAATGTAGTTGTGGGAGGCACAACCCCAGACGGTACCTATACGTCTGACTGGGAATACATCGCGGGGCATGGCGATCTAGATGAATGCAACGGAACGTTCATTGAAGATCAATACATTTATGTCATTACCAACGAGTTCCCCTACATCAGCCGTTGCTTGAACGGCGAATTCAGCGAGGCTCGGCCTTCAGGACCCAATTCCGAGCGACCGCCAAGAGGCCGCTCAGAGTCAACGTTAGGTGAACCGAATCTGGCTGTAGCCGCGGCGCAACTCGGCGTATCCGAAGCGCAGCTTCGCTCGGCGTTAGGGCCTCCTCCGCCAGACATCGACGCCGCAGCTTCTTCACTTGGGATCAGTCCGGGTGCCTTACACGCTGCTTTAGATGGCAGTCGCTAATTCTCTAGTTACCGAATGATGTCGTTTGTTTGTAGCGGCGGTTCCGGTTCGGTGTCACTGCTAACTGTCGTGATTCCACCTTGCGTACCTGGATCCCCCCATTCGTTTGTTTCTACAGAACTGGGCTGAACAAGCCAATACAGCAGAACCAAATTACCGAAGGGGACAAGGCCAAGTAGAAGCCATGTTCCTTTTCGACCCATGTCATGCAGGCGCCGCACTCCTAATGCGATCGACAACCACACGTATGCAAGGAAATAAACAATCTCCGGTCCAATCTGATCGGTGTCAAGATCCAAAATGGCAGCGAAGATACCCCCAAGAACCAAGAACACCAGAGGGTGGAGAAGAAACGGCCACCAATAGGCGGGTCGCGACGACCGGCCCCGAAAATCTCCGAAACGTCGCCAAGATTCGACGTAATAATTTAAAATTTTCATTTCAAACCTCAAGAATCAGTTGACCAGACCTTAGGTCAGCAGGTCAGACAAAATTTGACCCCGCGTACCTAAATTAGTTTCAACTCAGATACACGAGGTCAAATCTTTATCGCTTAATTCCAAATTTAGAGCGCCAAGAGCATCGTGACCGTAATCGCGATGGTCATAACGGCTCCGATAACACGAAATGCACCAAGAGGCGCCTTAGCCCAATCTTGTCCCGTTGCTGAGTCAGCGAGTTCAGATGGCATGTCTTTTCTTAGCGCTTGGAACTGCGCCATTTGACTATCCGTACTGAGAAGCAGCAGAAGGTTCACGCCAAGAATGGCGAAAACCATCATCGGACGCTTGCCATCAAGATGGTCCCCACCAAAAACAATTGTGGCAACCAATGCGCTGGAACTCAGAGAATAGTTTCGCCAACTCGATCGTAGATTCGCCGCATTGCTTTCGACCATTGCATTGAAATCAGAAAAATTCACGTTTCTCCTTAGGAATGTGTTCTTGAGAACCTAGACGACCGATATCTATCTCCTGACCAACTCTGAAAGCTGAATACCAAATACCCTTCTATCGCTTTGTTTTGTCGACCTGATCTAGGCTCCTTAGACAATCAACAGCTGAATTTCGTGAGGAAACCAACTTTGCCTAACCAACACCCAATCATTCTTTGTTGGACTGACAGCGCTGAGGGTAGAAAATGACAGTTCGTATCGAAAAGTCAGGATCTGTTTGGACTGTCATCCATTCACGGATTGAAGCTCGCAATGCTATGGATAGTGACAGTGCCGAATCCTTATATAACTCTTTTCTTGAATTCGAAAACGATGAACAGGCAAGCGTCGCAGTTTTTTGGGGTGAAGGCGGCGCATTTTGTGCGGGCTGGGATCTGAAACAAGCCGCTTCGTTAGAAGAACCAAACCCTTTGTCTGATTTAGCAATTCCCGCAGACGGAGGAGACAACGGTGACGGAAGTGACATTCCGATGGGTGCCATGGGGCCAAGCCGGCTCGAACTCAATAAGCCAGTAATAGCTGCAGTAGCTGGGCCCGCAGTCGCCGGCGGAATGGAATTAGCTCTTTGGTGTGATTTTCGAGTTATGGAAGAATCCGCTTATCTCGGTGTGTATTGCCGTCGTTGGGGAATTCCACTCATCGATGGCGGGACAGTGCGGCTGCCCCGTCTAGTAGGTGAGGGAAGAGCTTTGGAACTCATATTGACAGGGCGGCAAGTTATGGCTGAAGAATGCGAGCGTCTTGGCTTATGTGAATACGTGGTACCTGATGGCCAAAGCCGAGAAAAAGCTGAAGAGTTAGCTCATCAAATTGCTGCATTCCCGCAACTATGTGTTCAGGCTGATCGAAGATCAGTTAGAAAGCAACATGGGCTGTCTGTTAGAGATGCGCTGACCCAAGAGTGGTACAACAGCCGACCGGTGCTGGAAGCGGAAGGTATTAGTGGCGCCAATCGTTTCTCATCTGGGGAAGGGCGACACGGGAAATTCGACCAACAATGAGGACTACTGCATCTTCGACAGACTCTTGGCTTGTGAGTTTCCTTTGACTGAACAACCAGGTCGCGTAGAGCGAATCGATGCCATAACTTTTGCGACTGCAGACATGTCCGCTTCTGTGACATTTTACGAAGCTTTAGGTTTTGCTATCTCATTCGGAGATATCTCCTCTCCGTTTATTACTTTGGAATCTGGGAATTGTTTTGTGAATCTCTGGGAAGTGACAGGTTCGGATCTGCCGACGCGTTGGTGGGGGCGGACAGTTTTTCATGTAGACGACGTAGATCGCATGTACCAGCGGGCAATGTCAGCCGGGCTTTCGCCTGGCGATGAACCCAAAGATGCTCCCTGGGGGGAGCGATTCTTCCCGATTCAGGATCCCTCGGGACACGACCTGAGTTTCGCCAAGAAACTCACTAGTTAGAACGCCGATGTTTTGAATGGGTAACGGAGAATCAACAAATCTCGATAGTTCGGATGATCCACGCTACGCAGGGTTCCCGGCTGGCTTCTTTGATAGGGCTGATTCATCATCTGATCAAAATTTTTATTCAGAACCGAGAATGGTCACTCACATTGACAAGGAGGCAATCGCCGCTGTCGGAGAGCTCTACCAAGAACTCCAGTTGAGAGGGCGAGTTTTAGATGTCATGAGTTCTTGGGTAAGTCACTTCATCGATCCCCCGAATGACTTGGTAGCACTGGGGATGAACTCAACTGAGCTGGCAGAAAATAGACAAGCTACTTCTTGGGTCAAACATGATTTAAATATGGACCCGAGACTTCCCTTCGAAGATGACAGCTTTGATGGTGTTGTGTGTTGTGTGTCCGTCGATTACTTAGTGCGGCCTATCGAAGTTTTTGATGAAATCCATCGATGTTTGAAGGTCGGAGGGGTTTTTGTAAACAGTTTTTCTAATCGATGCTTCCCGACTAAAGCCATACGGGGCTGGAGTCAAACCGACGATCGAGGTCATGTTTCCATCGTTGGCGAGTACTACCGGCTTACCGGGCCTTGGGACAACGTTCGAGCTGAGCTTCGAACTTCACCCTCCACTTCCGGAGATCCATTATTTGCTGTTTGGGGTATAAAGAAATAACGCCTACCAGTGCAACAGGTCAGTATGCGACTGTTAGTCCAGAAGGTCGAACTGTAAATCACAGCGCACAGCTATCGTTATCCAACCAGAAACGGGGGCAGCTTTGACCGGAGAAGAAGCAAAAGAACTGGTGCGACACATCATGGAGGATGGCTTCAACCAACAAGACTTATCAGTGGTTGAAGCTTCGTTCACAGATGATTATGTCCGTCACGGGTATGGCGGCCCATCGGCTAATTCTCTCGCCGAACACATTGAGTCGCTCAAGACGTACCACTCCTCGTTATCAAACGCCCGATTTGAAATTCAACAAATGGTGAGTGACGGGTCGTCGGTGGCGGTGAGGTACATACTGAGAGGTACCCACACAGGAACCTTTATGGGGGTAGCTGCATCAGGAAACGAAGTTGAGCGGCATGCAGTCGCAATCTTCACCATCATCGAAGGAAAAGTCACCGAAGGCCACATAGTGAGCGACAGTGGCGGATTGTTAGAACAACTCTCTAAATAACCAGATATTTATCCGAGTAGTAACTCTTCAATCTCTGCGCTTTGTTGTTCTGCTTCTTGGGGATCGATCGCCCACATGGGCGGTTTCACGCACACCGAACTTGCATGATGTGCAATGTTCTCGATCTCTTCGCCGACCTCATCTCGGGTTCCACATACTGCAAATGTTTTTGCAGCTTCTAAAGGAACCATGTCAAGACAGCTTTCTAAGGGCAGTGATCTTCGTGCTTCAACCAGAGTGTCAAATAATGCACCAAATCCATGAGCGTCAAAATAGGAACGGTAGCTGGGAATTGCCGCATAAAACGCGACGTTGCCGCGAGCTCGTCGAGCAGCAACTACGGGATCTGGGTCAATGGAAGCCGTCAACCAAAGTTGTATTTGTAACTCGTTTGAATCTCGTCCAGCTCTAGCTGCGCCGCGGCGAAGTGCTGGCAATGCTCGTTCCTCTAACCACCATCGAGACCATATTGAATGTCCTATGAAACCATCTGCGAGTTCACCAGCTAGTTCACACAATTTTTCGCGGAGCGAAGCAATCCAGATGGGGATAGGTCTTACGTTGGAACCAAAGTTGGGATGTAGGCCTTCGAAGGACAGTTGGTAGTGCTCACCCTGGTAATTGGGGATTGATGGGGCATTGTCTACGGCTGCATCAAAAACCAGGCGGAGAATTTCGATTACTTCGCGAGTTCGGCCGATCGGGGGAACAAAATCCTGACCGAAATAATTTTCTGTCCAGGTCTGAGGTGCTGTACCTAAACCAAGTGTAAATCGCCCATTGCTTATTTGATCAAGTTCGAGAGCAGCGCAAGCTGTTTCGAATGGTGAACGAACAAATGCCATCGCTATACCGGTTTCTAGCTCCAGTGATGTAGTCGAAGCGGCTGCCACAGCCAAACTGGCCCACGGCGGACCATAAACCTGGTTTCCAATAACTCCCGCGTAACCGCGCTGTTCTAGCTCCTTGCTTCGAGAAGCAATGGTGGAGGCATCACCTCGGCCAATTGGGGCCCAGCAATTCAACATGAAATGGGTTTTCTAATCACGAAACAGCATTGGGTCTATTGAAGCGCTACTTTCCAATTTGGTTCATCTTCGTCCGCGAACCAAGCGGCCCGGGCGGGCTCCTGTGAATTCATCGTCTTGTCTCACGATTTCCCCTGCAACGAGGGTTGCCTTATACCCCCTGGACTCCTGCAACAGACGAGGAGCCCCCGTAGGAAGGTCGTATGCCATTTCCGGAGCAAAAATTGACAAATTTTCGTAGTCGATGACATTTATGTCCGCGCGTTTTCCGACTTCAAGAGTGCCTCGATCACCCAGCAGACCATAAATCTCAGCCGTGTCATGAGTCATTAACTTCACAGCGTCTTCGATTTTCATCTTGGGGCCATTTGTTCGATCACGGGTCCAATGGCTCAACATAAAGGTAGATGTGGATGCATCACAGATAAGACGGCAATGAGCGCCGCCATCAGAAAGACTCCAGAACGCTCCATGATGGTTTAAACGTTCATATGTTGGATCAAGGGTGTGTTCCGCGAAGTCAGCGAGAGGAAAGAAAATTAATCCTCTTCCTTCGTTAGCTAAGAGAACTTCGTACGCGTATTCGTATGGGTCCCGGTTTTCTCGTTCAGCGCGAGCTGCAACCGAGTCCTCCGGTTTGGGTTCATAATCGGGGTTGCCCAGTAGCGGATACATCTTGTGAAAGCCATGCGCCACGTCGTGGTTGAAGCGTCCGGTGTATCCAGTGGTCTCACCCAGAATTTGTTGTTTTACCGAATCTTTGGAGAGTTTCTCCACAAGTTCGGGATGTGTACATGTTGCGGCCAGTTCCAAATATGTCGGATGCATCTTGAACGGATGGAGTGATGTTTCAAGTCCAAACAACAAACCTGCTGGGCGTCCAGCCACCTGCGCTATTACCTTGCCATCACCTTCAACCGGTGCTGATGAGAGTTCAAGAAGGTCACGCCATTGTTGCGGGTGGTTGTCTGATTGGTTGAGCGCGTAGGTGACGGTTAGCCCATGGTCGCTAGCTAGTTCACGCATCCAATCGATATCGGAACCGAAATTACCTTCGAGTCCTCCGAGTCCAATGTCTGAGGCAACTTCTACAACTCCCCCGCCCGCTTCGGCGACAGCCTTTCCCATTGCTATGAGTTCGTCGGCACCTGCAAAGGTCCCGGGGACGGGCTCACCATCGAGGGCTCGGTGCAGCATGGTGCGAGAGGAAGTAAACCCAAGTGCTCCAGCTTCTATTCCCTCTTGGACAATCTTTGCCATAGCTACTAAATCGTCTGGCGTTGGGTCTTCGTTTCGTGCGCCCCTCTCCCCCATGACATATGCCCTCACGGAGCCGTGTGGCACTTGCGTCGCTATGTCCATGACTCTCGGCAATTCTTCGAGGGCATCTAAATATTCTGGGAAGGTTTCCCAATTCCAGTCGATGCCTTCGGCCAAGGCTGCGCCGGGAATATCTTCGACACCTTCCATAAGTTGGATCAACCAATCATGGCTATCTGGTCGGGCAGGTGCGAAGCCGACACCACAGTTCCCGAACACGGTTGTGGTTACTCCGTGAAAAGACGAGGGGCTCATGTCGGGGTCCCACGTGGCTTGCCCGTCATAGTGGGTGTGAACATCAACAAATCCTGGTGTCACTAGATGACCGGAGGCATCTATTTCTGTTTGCCCTTGGCCAATGCCAGTTCCTATAGCCGAAATGAGGCCATCGTCGATAGCGATGTCCACTTCTTGGGCGTGATCCCCGGTGCCATCTACAACTTTCCCGGATCTAATTACCATGTCGTGCATTGAGTTCCCCTCTCACTCATTTTCAATTGTATTCAATACAGACATGCAGTTCTCAGCGATGAGCTCGGGCAGGAGATCTAGAGTGATTGGGTGGCTCCCCTAGATACTTCTCTGATCGATACCTTTCACCAGGATGGGTTCGTAGTAATTGAAGATTTCTTTGACCTCAACGAACTAGACCTTTTCGGATCGATTGTGGACCGTGCAGTCGAACGTCGAGTTGGGTCGGATGCACTGCCGATGGATAGCAAGTCTTTATACGAACAGAGTTTTCAGCAATGCATGAATCTCTGGGAAGACAATGATGATCTGAAGAAGTTGACCTTTAGCCAGAAGCTTGGAGAAACAGCAGGCTTGTTGCTCGGATCAGACGCTTTACGTATTTGGCACGATCAAGCGCTCTACAAGGAGTCTGGCGGACGGGAAACAGATCCTCACCAAGACTGGCCTCTTTGGCCTATGGGGCCTGCGAGACAAATTACTGCTTGGATACCGTTCGACGGGTCAACTTTGACGGCTGGCGCAATGGGTTATTCACCGGGATCCCATCGGTTGGGTTTGGCGAAGTTTTCCGACATCACTCGAGAGATTCGCGATCAGCCGTACCCTTATTTTGATCATTCCGAAATGGCGGATGTCGTTTGGGTGGAAGCTCCAGTCGGGTCGGTGGTTTTCCACCATTCTTTAACGGTGCATCAGGCTAAACCCAACGTCACTGACCGCGTTCGCCGCGTGTATTGCATTATTTATTTCGAGGATGGGTGCGTCCGTTCTAGACCTTTTCCCCACCAAAGCTTGGATCGTCAAGGAACACAGGAGGGGGAACCAATTCGGGGGCGTGTGACTCCAATCGCCTGGCCACGTCCATTAGATGATTTCCCTGAATCTCCGCTCGACTTAGGGTCACCGCCAACTACAGGGTTTCGGGGTTGACATCAGAACACGGCCCTGACGGATTCTATTCCGCTATCAATGACTGTCGTTTTCTGTCAAACCTGCCACTTGAAGCGCCTTAAGTTTCGCAGCGTCCAGGTCGTAGTGGTTTCTGGTCACAATTCGCTGAGCGTACAAACCTCCGCCAGCTTGAATGTTCGTTACGAATTTCCATCCTCCGTAGCTGTCAGCCGTGAGGTCCCGAATGGTGTGCATCAAGCGAGCCCTGTACTCGCCATCGATATCGGGTCCGGTTGACATGTACTTGCGAGCAAGGTCACCTACTTCTTCATTTTCGAAGTCTGCAGGGCTCGGAGTGGTCAAGACCGCTCCCCCTGCAATGTCATGAAGGTGCCGAACAATGTGGTTGTAATTGGCTGCAGCGTGGAACTTGCCAGCATTGGTGAATAATTCGTTGGGGAAGGCCGCTCCTTCGGGTCCGACATTACAATTTTCTATAGCTGCTTCTAACGTCGCTCGAATGAGGGTCGCGTGGATAATCATCTCAGAGATTTTTTCTTTGACATGAGCGATGCCAGCTGTGCCATTCGCTTCAGCCACCAATTGAGCTAGACCAACTAATTGGTCTGCTTCTTCAACGAATGCTGAGAGACCCCCCAAGCGTTCCCACAAGCCCAGAGAATGTGCGAAAACGGAGGCAAAGGACGTTTCTCCATCTAGAAAGACTCGTTCGTGTGGAACGAAAACGTCATCAAAAATGACGAACCCTTCCGGATAATGATGTGTGCCTGAGACGGGAAATGAACGCTTGTCTTCGTGACGAGGAGCGTAGGTCGTGTTGATAATTCGCACCCCTTGGGCATTAACGGGCACCGCACATCCGATTGACCAGTCTTCTTCGCCGCTTTTCATTGCTTTGGTGGGAATCGTTAACAATTCGTGACCGAAAGACGCACCGGTTATGTGCAGTTTCGCGCCTCGTATGACAACCCCATCTCTCTGACGATCAACAACTCTGACATAGCTATCAAGGTCCTCCTGCTTTCCAGGGGGCCGAGATCGATCGCCTTTGGCATCAGTAATACATTGGGTTATTCGCACATCGCCGGCTTGGGCCTCTGCAATGAATGCGTCCATACGCTCGATGTAGTCAGGTTTCACATCCTTCATTCGTCCGGCGGCCGTTTTCAATGTTTGGATCGATGTGTAAGTAACGTGAGCCATCATTCCCGCTTCATGAAGCAGTGGAATCATTTCTCGGAGATCATCCGCTGAAGATGGGACCGTCATTAGCGGCGAAGTTGAGTTGGGGGTCGGGTCATAAAACCGGTCGTAGCCAGCAGCGGTTGCGTCTACGGTCTGCCCAAGCAGCGGGTGTCCAACAAGGTCGTCGATTTTTTCTCCTTCGAAAAATGTCTCTCTACCGTCTTGTAACGATCCTTTGTATTCCTCACCGGTCAACATGTGGGGTACCTCTTCAAATTGTCAATCTTGTCAATGGGAACTCAAGATTATGGGTTTTATGGCAATGTTCGCAGGAAGATCTATGCAGCAATGGCGCTATATGTGCAGTGTGGCTTTGGTGCTCAATATCTGAAAAATCTATGATCAGAGTTTCATCACACTAGGAAACTCACATGCATCTTGAACTGTCAGCAGACGAACTTCTTTCGACAACGCGCGCTGTTCGGAAACGTCTGGATCTAAACCGCCCGGTAGAAAGATCGCTGCTTCTTGAATGCACTGATATCGCATTTCAAGCTCCTACGGGTTCGAATGCGCAGGGCTGGCATTTTCTTTTTGTCGAAGACCCCAAGAAGAAGCGGCAACTGGCGGATTTATATGGACAGGGGTTCGATCCATATGTCAATGGCCCCCCAAAGGAATACGCACCAGGAGATATTCGGGCCGAGCGGGCTGAATTTGTAAGAGGTTCCGCCAAACATCTGAGAGAGGTGTTCCATGAAGTCCCGGTGTTGCTAGTCCCGTTGATGTTGGGCCGCCCCGAGGGTGTTGATGCCTTCGGCCAAGCGTCAATGTGGGGTTCGATAATCCCAGCTGTCTGGAGTTTCATGCTCGCGGCTCGCGAGCGCGGGCTCGGCAGCGCTTGGACGACTCTCCATCTTCCCTTTGAAAAAGAGGCAGCTGAGGTGTTAGGCGTTGACTACAACGAATGGACCCAGGTTGGGCTGTTCCCAGTGGCTCACACAATCGGCACCGACTTTAAGAAGGCTCCACGTCTCGACAGCACCGAACTTGTTAGTTTCGACACCTTTGGAAGCCACTGACAACTCAAGGTCACCAAGCACTAACAATCGTTGTTAGAGGCTCACTGGGTTGTGGCGGTAGCCGAGAGTTGGTGAGTCACTAGCCGGGAATAGAGCCCTTCTTGTCGGATCAAGGTGTCATGGTCTCCCATTTGCACTACTTCACCGGCGTCCATCACAACGATCTGTGAAGCGTTGCGAACTGTTGAGAGCCGGTGAGCAATGATGAGTGTCGTTCGACCATGCATGAGTTGTTGCAACGCGTTGTGTACAAATGCTTCATTGACTGCGTCCAGATGTGAAGTGGCCTCGTCAAGAACTAAGACTGGTGCGTCTTTTAGAAATGCACGAGCAATGGCAACACGCTGGCGCTGGCCGCCCGATAAGCGCACTCCACGTTCGCCAACCATCGTTTGAAGACCATCAGGTAGGTTTGCAACAAACTCAGTCAGAGACGCTTGATCTATGGCAGTTCTAACTTCAGCATCTGTTGCATCAGGGCGTGCCATGAGAATGTTGTGAGCCAAAGTGTCGTTAAAGAGATAGGTTTCCTGGCTCACCATGGCTACATGGGCTCGAAGATCATCTAAATCAAGATTGCGAAGATGTTCTCCGAATAACGAAATATTTCCTTCGTCAACGTCCCAAAACCGCAAGATAAGTTGTGCAGCCGTTGTTTTCCCAGCTCCTGATGGTCCAACTATGGCGACTGTACTTCCGGTTTTTATTTCGAATGACACTCCTGCTAGGGCCTGCGTATCCGTCCCTGGATAACTAAACCCGACATTGTTGAAGGTGACTGCGTTCTCGGCGGCAGCCCAATCGATCCGAGCCGGGGAAAGCGCGGATTGGACCATGACTGGTTCGTCGTGGACCTGCCGCAATCTGCGTGAAGCTCCAAGCGTGTCTGCGAGCTGTCGTCCTACGTGAGCGATTTCTGAGACAGGTAAGAAGCATGCGAGTGCAAGAAGTGTAAGGAGAGGAAGCGTGGTGGGAGTCAAGTTGCCTCCAGATACAAGGCCCGCTCCAGTGACAACTACTGCGAGGCCTCCCAAACCAGTTGCTATTTCCAGCAGTGCTGTCTGGCGAGATAGATCACTGTAAAAGGGTAAGCGGGCATCAATGTGACGCTGCACCCGCTGCAGGAAAGATTCCGCTCTTCTATCGGCCTGCTGGAACGCCAGAACTTCGCCGAGGCCTTGCACTGTGTCGACGACAAATGCGTTCAAGTCACCAAGAGCTTCTCTGTCTTCTGAACCAAGGACGTCAAGACGTTTCCTCAACAAGAAGGGGCTTACGACAACAACAGCCAAAAATGGGATAAGTGCTATGGCCATTTGCCATCCCAGCACGATCAAAGTGACGAGCACGGTAGATGGAACCAGTAATGCCACGAATGCCGGTGCAACCGTATGAGCAAAGAAATATTCAACCATTTCAACGTCATGGGTAGCCATAGCAACCATGTCTCCAGTGCGTCGGCGCACCAGATAAGCGGGAGCCAGTTGATCCAATTTTGAATAGAGAGCGACTCTCATTTCTGCGAGCATTCGAAAGGCCATGTCATGAGCAATCCACGACTCCAACCAATGCAGAATGCCCGCAAGGGGAGCAATAATTACCAATGCGGTAACGAGGCCACCGAATGATTCTCCGCGTTTTACTGCAGCCACTATCAGAGCACTAAGCACCCCGACCCCTATGAGTGCAGCTACTCGCGTTACTCCAAATACAAACGTTGCTATCAACTTCGCGCGCCATGGCCGCACCTCAGAGAAAAGCCACCTCACAGCACCAGCCCAACCAAGACCACTAGCAGCAACAATCTCGTTATCGGCAGGTTCCACGATGTCTCGATCGAAGCTCCGCCTGTCATCGTTAACTTGCGAATTCTTTGGAGCAGGCCCAGCGGCTCGTTCATCAGATAGCTGTCCAGCCATTAGCTCGTAGTACCGCTCGCCAAGCTCCATCAGTTCAGAGTGAGTTCCTGATTCCACGACATCGCCTGTCTCAAGGACCAAGATGCGGTCAGCCCCAATAACACTTGAAAGCCGATGAGCAAATATCAGCGTTGTGCGGCCAACCATCAGTCGATCTAAAGCTTCTTGAATCAGAGCTTCGTTTTCGGCATCAACTGATGAAAGTGCTTCATCGAGCACCAGAATCGGGGAGTCTTTCAAAAGGGCTCGTGCTATTGCTATTCGTTGGCGTTGACCTCCCGACAAACGAATGCCACGTTCCCCAATGACCGTGTCATAGCCATTAGGCAAATTCATGATGAACGAATGCGCATTGGCATCTACTGCAGCTTGTTGGACGGCTTCCATGTCCGCTTCAGGGTCACCGAAGCAGATATTTTCGAGAACTGTTCCATGAAAGAGAAAGGTGTCTTGAGAGACAACAGCAATAGCTCCATATCGATCTTCCGCCGAAAGATCTTGCAGGTCATGTCCGCCCAGCGCTACACAACCGTTGCTTGGATCATAAAAACGCAACAGAAGTTTGGCTACGGTACTTTTCCCAGCACCACTCGATCCAACCACCCCAACTCTTTCACCTGGGTCAACAGTGATGTTGAGTCCGTTAAGAGTCGCCTCTGTCGCAGATGGATAACGAAAAGTTACGTTTTCAAATGAGATTCGGGGTTGAAGCTGTTGCTGGAGAACGACTGGCTCAACTGGTTCCTTAACGCGTGGCTCGGTATCAAAAACCTTGAATATGCCCTGTGCGGCGGATAATCCCATCATGCCGTTGTGAAGTAACGCCCGAAGATCACGCTGTGGACGGAACACTTCGATTCCGGCCATCAAGATGATCAGGAGCGTCGTCATTTCCATGTCGTCAGCCCGAACCCGGTAGGCGCCCAATGTCAGTGCCACTGCCGCACCCAGGGCCAGACCGGTATCGGTGATCCCACGTGTCAGAGAATTAGTCGCCAACACCCACATTGTGCTCTTAAACACTTGATGTGCGCGTCGCGCAAGTGTCTGTCCTCGGGCTTCGCTTTGACCAAACGCTTTCAGTGTCCCAAGACCTTGAAGTGAATCTAAGAAATCTGCCGCGAATCGGCTGTAGGCCTCTTGCCGTTCCAGACTCCGGGCTGCGTCCCATCGATGGAAAACCGCTGGCGCCATCAAAGTAATGAGCGCAAATCCAGTGAGTACTCCAGCAACCGGAAGGTCGAGAGGCGCCAATATCCCAAAAATCACCAAGGGCGTAACAGCTGCGACAATAAGTTGCGGCAAGTATTCGCCGAACCACACCTCTAGTTGCTCGACTCCTTCAACTAGGGACAACAAGATTTCTCCAGTTCGCACATCTCCAAAATGGGCCGGACCCAATTGGAGAACATGCTCGTGGAGTTGAGCGCGAAGTTTTAGCTGCACCTTTGCCGCTGTGCGGTGAGCAAGCATTTTGCGCCAGTGTTCTAAAAAGCCGCGGACAACCATGACTATCGCGACTAACACGACCGGGACTACTAGTTCACCCAGCAGTTCCCCTCGAAAGACTTTAGCTAAGAGCCAGCCCAACAAACCCAGACGTGCGATGCCGCTTATTGAAGCTAAGACACCAATAACCACAGCTTGGGCGATGGCGACACGTGTTCCTTTAGTAAAGGCCCAAAGTCTCCTATCAAAAAACATGCGAGTGCTGGTCTTGGAACACGTAGCTCCTCATGAGCTCTAAATTAGCTATTTAGCTTGTCTTGTGACGTTAGCTATATCTAAGCCAGTTATGTCTGAGGTTTATGGCGATTTTACGCGGACCACCCAATGAACAGATAACTCGGGCGGGCATCGGGATGACAGACTAAAGCTATGAGTGAACTGCTTGACCGCCATCATCGTGTCATGGGCGACCACGCACCTCTTTTTTATGAGGAGCCACTGACTTTGTGTAGTGGCGACGGGGTGTGGTTAAAAAACTTAAATGGTGACCGTTATCTGGATCTATACAACAACGTTCCCTGCGTTGGCCATGCAAATCCCAGGGTTGTCCAGAACTTGGCAGAACAAGCCGCAACGCTCAATATCCACAGCCGCTATTTACACGAAGGTGTCGTTACTTACGTTGAGCGTTTAGTCGGGCTCCATCACGATGGGATCGAGTCAGCAATTTTGGGATGCAGCGGTACTGAATCGACCGAAATGGCGATCACGCTCGCTCGCACCGTAACGGGCAGACGGGGAATCATTTGTACTGACGCCACCTACCACGGAAATTCTTCCCTTGTCAGCCGCCTATCCGGTTTACCTGTGGGAGTGGAGCGAAGCGGTGTGAAATCTATTTCAACACCACAATTGTTTCGACCGATTGCTAACGGATTGTCCGAAACTGAACTTCTACAAAAACATCTAGACCAGTTAGAGGCCACAATTGGTTCATTCGCCGACCAAGGCGGTTTTGCGGGAATGATGTTGTGTTCAATACTCGCGAACGAAGGGCTGCCAAATCCTCCGGCAAGGTGGTTTGCTGAGGCCACAGCAATGGTCAAAGACGCCGGAGGTTTGATAATCGCTGATGAAGTTCAGGCAGGTTTCGCTCGCAGCGGTTCATGGTGGGGTTATGAAGTAAGCGACTTCACTCCTGACGTTGTCTGTATGGGGAAACCGATGGGCAACGGTTTCCCTGTTTCGGCGATGGCTGCTAGCCATGAGATGGTCACTAAATTCAGGGAGGCACACCGCTACTTCAACACGTTTGCTTCGTCACCTCTTCAAGCAGCGGCGGGTTCAGCAGTGCTCGACGAAATTATTGATAGGGATTTAGTGCACCAGGTATCAGATGTTGGTGCCCGTTTGATGACCGCTCTCACTGAACTTCAAAGAGAGCACCCGCAAATGGGTGACGTTCGAGGTCTCGGATTATTTATCGGAATTGACTGGGTAACACCCGACACCACTAACCCTGATGTTGTTGGTGCTCAAAGAATGGTCGAATCTTTGAAGTCACGATTTATTCTTCTAGGTAAAGCCGGACAGCACGGCAACGTCCTCAAGATTCGTCCTCCTTTGGTGTTCGAAGACAAACATGCAGAACTTTTCGTTGAAGCCTTTAAGGACTGTCTCATTGATTCCTAAAGAGGACGAATTCTTACAAGCTGCAAGAGTCGCTTGCGTTTCTTGGAACCTCAACCCAGCAGAGATAGAGGTTCTGTCCCACACAGAGAATGTGGTGTGTCGAATCAAGTTGAGCCCAACCGAACAAGTGGTCATGCGTCTACATCGGCCCGGGTATAACGACTTAGCAGAATTGAACTCTGAGGTTCAGTGGGTTGAGTCGCTAGCTAATGCTGGGTTGCCGGTACCGATAGCACTTCCAACGGAGACTGGCGATTATTACTGCTCCGTCAACATTGGTGATGCGGTAAAGAACGAAGAACGTTTTGTCGGTGTAATCGAATGGGTTGACGGTGCGCCATTGGGTACACCGCTGGCAAACACGTCACAAGATGTAGTCCCTCATTTCAAAACAATCGGGACACTTGCTGCCCGCATCCGGTGTCATTCGAACCAGTGGGACCATCCTGAGGGGTTTAAAAGACGCAGATGGGATATTGACGGACTGCTCGGCGATGCCCCTTTATGGGGGCGTTTTTGGGAAGCCGAACCATTGACATACAAACAAAAGATGCTTTTTGGTGACGCTCGAGAAGTATTGCGGGATCGGTTAAGCCTTCTTTCAACCGGTAGCGATCGGTTCGGTCTGATTCATGCAGATCTACATCTCGGGAATATCATGCGCGACAACCACGATTTAACAATCATCGACTTCGATGACGCTGGGCATGGCTGGTTCGCCCATGAGGCCGCAGTTGCTCTCCACCCCGGCATTGGTGAACCATGGTTTTCTCGCGCACGGGAAGCTTTTCTTGAGGGATATTGCTCAATCTATGAAATGGATAATGAGGAAATAGATTCGATTGATACTTTCCTGGTCGTGCGAAGCTTGATGATCGTTGGATGGTTAGACGCTCGACCAGAACTACCCGCGTACGAGTACTTCCCCACTGTGATCGAGGCCGCAGAACAAGCAGTCGAAAATCTGATCTTGGACTTATGACTTCTATTCGGCCACTTGTTTGTCTGTTTGCTTTCTTACCCCTGACGGCATGCGACGGAAATAACCCAGTTGCAACAGATGCGACAGATCAAGTCATAGAAGAGACGCCGACTACATCTCCGAATGACAAGGCAACGAGGATTGAAATCTCTGCTCCTTCATCATCAGTTAAAAGCGCAGCGATGACTAGTACCTCAGTTTCTGAGCCACAGCTACTCGAATATGAAATGACAAAAATTCCCGAAAGTTTCGCAGAAGTCACGGCAGCGGTAGAAAATTTCGTTTCCAACAAAAACTTGAACGGCGCCGGGCTGATTGTCGTTGATCGTGATCACGGCGTTCGCTACCACAACCACTGGGGCGAATTCTCCAGTGATCGAATCTCTCTCATCGCTTCTACAAGCAAAGTGGTCAGTGCAGGGGTTCTGGTGCACCTGCACGACCGAGGACTACTGGACCTTGAGGCACCGATCAGCGATGTGGTCAATTATGCAGGCCGCCTGGGCAACATCACATCAGCGCAATTGCTCTCCGGAAGCTCAGGGATTCCCGGGCTTCGGGCTGACGATGCTCTATATATTTGTATGTTTCTTCCTACTACTTCGCTACAGAAGTGCGCGAGCGACGGACTTTCAATTGCAGCGTCTGATCCAAGAACCGTTTCCCCAGACTCTCAATTCCGGTACGGGGGGATGTCATGGCAGATTGCTGGCGCTGTGGCTGAGGTGGCATCAGGTAAGAGTTGGTCTGAGTTAATCCACGAAATATACGTTGAGCCATGTGGTCTCAAATCTTTTGGTTATACGAGCCCATGGATTCCGCTTCGCGCGATCAGTGGGGATTACCCCGACTGGGATGGTGATCTGTCGTTGTTGCCACCAACCGATAATCCACACATTGGGGGCGGTGCTTATGCAACAACAGGTGACTACGGGAAACTTCTCTCTATGCATCTCAATTACGGAAAGTGCAACGGTCAACAAGTGTTATCGGAAGAGGGCGTCGAGATAATGCAACAAACCCGATCCGGTGAAATGTACAGATCACCTATCGGTTATGGATTGGGCTGGTGGACAAAAGAAATTGTTAATTATGGTGGGGCAGCACCGGAGGCTTCAGACAATCCGGGTCCGAGGCGTTTGAGAGATCCTGGTCTTTACGGCTCGACTGCGTGGATCCAACCGGACGATGGATTTGGCGTCTATCTAATTGTGGAAAGTACGTCGGATATAGGGAATCAACTCGCCGAACAGTTATATCCACTGATCGAGTCCGCTGTTGTTGCATCCAACGATTGACTCTGCTTGCTATTGGGTGCTGAACCCAGCTCGAAGAAGGCCTTCTCGTTCAGCTGCTCGGACTGCGTCACCGGGTTCACTGAGGCGGGTGAGGGTGACCCCGTTAATAGTCGCTGTGCACTCATAATCGTGTGGGTAGGGACCTACTGGTGATCCGGCGTCAGTTCCAACGTCGAAGGTTTCGCCACTCATCGAAAACCCTATGGGGACGGTCCGGTCAAGGCGTTCGTGAGCTATAGCCCTGCCGTCGACCGTGAGAACTAATTCCCCTCCTTTGCCAAATCCACCGTCATAATCGAAGATTGCTTCAACCTGGTGCACGCCTGGACTAAGCGCAACTCCGGTCAAGGTAGTGATCTCGTGACCGAAGCAGTTGTAGGTGAAGTTGGGAGTCCCATTGTCAAGCCACATTGACCAGCCCGACATGTTGCCACCCTGGCATGCAATCACTCCCTTGTCTTTGTCTCTGGTTTCTATGTCTCCGGTGATGCGCCAGGAGCAATTTTTGAGACGAACGACAACACTTTCGGGCATTCTCACGTGAGCAGTGGTGTACGTCATGCTTCGCGAGCCACCGAGAGCGTGTGGTACTCCGAGTTCACCGCCTCTTCTAGACCCCGCGTCTCGCAGTGGGTAGACACCAAATCGCTTCGCTTCGGAATCGAACAGGTTTACGAGCTGTTGGAGAAGGTCGGGATGTTCGTCAGCTAAATCAATTGATTGTGAGAAGTCATTTTTAATGTCATAGAGCTCCCACTGTTCTTGTGGGCCATCGAATTCAAACCCTTGCATGCGTATCCATGGGACTCGACCGTGGAAGCAGGACGCGATCCAACCATCGTTGTACATGGCTCGGTTACCCAGAATTTCAAAATATTGAGCAGTTCGGTTACTGGGTCCATCGTTGGCATATGAATACCCCATGGGAATACCGTCCAAAGGCATTTGAGCTATTCCGTTCACGGTGTCTGGGGTGGTGATGCCTGCCGCTTCAAGAATTGTTGGGGCGATATCGACTACGTGATGGAACTGTGATCGCAGCCCGCCCTTATCGTCTATGTGGCCTGGCCATTCAACGGCAAGGCCGTTTCGTGTGCCCCCAAAATGCGAGGCAACTTGTTTCATCCATTGAAATGGAGAATCAAGCGCCCAGGCCCAGCCAACGTTGAAATGGTTCTCACATTTTGCAGTTCCGAAGTCATCAATATGTTCGAGAAGCCATTCGGGGTCTTCGTGCACACCATTTTGGAACGATGGGGCGCTCCACGCTCCGTGGATAGTGCCTTCAGCAGAAGCTCCATTGTCGCCGGAGAGATATATAACAAGAGTGTCTCTCTCTTGGGCTCTGGCCGCGTCGATGACGCGTCCAATGTGGTGGTCGGTGTGGGCGAGGAAACCGGCGAAGCATTCCATCAGCCGGGAAGCGACAGGTCGATAGCGTTCTGGGTATTCATCCCATGCAGGGATTTCGTCCGGACGTGCTGTGAGGTTCGTATTTTCTGGGATGACGCCGAGCTGAAGTTGTCGAGCGAAGATTTCCTTTCTTAAGTCATCCCATCCAGCATCAAATTTGCCACGGTACTTTTCGATCCAATCGGGCGGCGCGTGGTGGGGAGCATGGACTGCTGGGGTAGAGAAGTAACAGAACCAGGGTCGATCAGGCGCTGAGACCCTATGGCGTTCCATCCAATTGATCGCTTGATCAGCCAGATCTTCAGTGAGGTGGTAGTCGGGTCGGTTGATGTGGGGCGAGATTGGGGTGGTCTGGTCATAGGCAGCTGGTTCCCAATGCGATGCCTCGGCTCCAATGATCCCGTAGAAACGATCAAAACCCATGCCGGTTGGCCAACGGTCGTATGGTCCTGCTGGTCCCTGTTCCCATGATGGAGTTAAGTGCCATTTGCCAAAGCATGAAGTTCCATAGCCTGACATTTGAAGTATTTGGGCCACAGTCGCAGCTTCAGCAGGTATCTGAGAGTCATATCCAGGAAAGGAGTTAGCGATTTCAGTAATCCCTCCCATATGAACACTGTGGTGTTGTCTCCCTGTCAGCAAAGCTGCTCGAGTGGGTGAACAAAGAGCTGTTGTGTGAAATTGGTTATACAGAAGACCGTTATTAGCGACGCTTTGAAATCCCGGTGATTCGACTGGTCCACCGAATGATGAAAATGAACCGAACCCGACATCGTCCAACATGACCAGCAAAATGTTGGGTGCCTTTTCTGGCACTGAGGGCGCTTCAAGACGTCTAGCTTCTGAGCCTTCAAGGAGTCGATCAATCCGTCCGCTAAAGGGAGGTGTCGCTTTCGGCAAATTGTCTGTCATTGGAACCCTGGGTGGTCGATTGACTGCAAGGCACTCGTTGCTGCGACTAGGTCACCTTCCAGCACCATATCCCCAGAGTTTATGGCTGACCGCAAGTCACCTGATCCTGTGAGAATCTGGTTCCAGATTGCTCTGCTACCTGATAGGACCGCATCGCCATCTTGCCCATCGGTCGGGCACGCCACGTGGTTTCGAAAATGAATACCTGTTCGTTCATCGTCGAGTTCAACTGTGAGGTGAACAGCAATTCCGTTTAAACGGTCGGGATCGACTAGCACTCTGAGTACGGACACTGCGGTGTCTGTCGACCACCTCTCAACTTGTCGTCGGCTAAAGCGATGGGTGTTGAGCCTGGCGCCGTCAACTTCGCCTTCTAGTTCCAGTGCCCGACTTATGCACCAGTTGCGAAGATTGGATGATGTTGTGTGTTGGGCCGCAGTACGAAGAGCTCTGGCGAGCAACTCTCGATCAGTTTCTGTCGCCCCTTCGCAGCGAACAAGACGACCTGCTAGCGAAATAGCCCAACGAAGGTCATTTTGAGATCCTTTTAAGGCCTCGATGCACATATTTCGAACCCGATCCGGGCCTCCCATGGCAGAAACCATTCGTTCCGCTTCTTCAGCAGTGTCTAACGGCAGCAGTGCAACCGGGTCTCCATCGAAAAACCCAAACAGCCCCGATCGGATCTGTCGAACATGGTGTTCGGCTAAGCCGTAGTGCTGTTTCGTCAACCAATCCTCGTCATATATGGCTGGGAGTTGAACCTTGTGTGCTATTTCGGGTCCGGTCGCGCCTCTATTGGTCCAACGCACCGTTTGATCCCAGAGAAACTGTATTGAATCTCGGTATGCGGTCACTCTTTGCTGTATTTCCTCAGCCCCAGACAGTGGTGGGCCATGCGTTGCGATGAGATGTTCCAGGTTGAGGGTACGGAGATGGTCAATGCCTCTTATAAGCGATCGGGGGTCTCTGTATTCTTCGCCCCGAATAGCAAAGACATTAAATAGGGCTGGCCAGACGAGATTTTGGACTGCTACCTGAAGCGCCGGGAAATAAAGGGTCACTGAGTCATCAGCGTCCGAAGGCGCCTCTGTAACGATCATTTCTAATCCAGCGATTTCGACAGAACAATCTCCAGAAAAGATGTGGTCGGCTGGAATGTGGCCGGGCGTAGAGGGGGCGTGATGGGCCATTCGATAGGCAAGACCAAGCCCTACATTTACTACTCTGTCAGGCCCATCTTCGGGCATTTGGATTCCAAATTGTTCTATTAGCCCTCTGTTGTAGGCGGGCGCTATTTCAGTCGCTGATCGCTCAAGATTGTGGCTAATCCGTTCATGGCCCCATATCTCCTCAATGGGTTCTTTCTCCATCAGAGCAGCCGTCCCATTCACATAATGGAAGTGGGTGTAAACGACAGCTACAACAGGTTCATTGGACACCAATCGCAATTGCTCAAGAGCGCTGCTCATCTCTTCTATCGATTCGCCGGTGTCGATCGCGATGATGCCTTCCGGAGCCTTGATAAAGGTCTGATTAGACAGACCATTCCCTACAAGACACCACACCCCGGATGTGACTTCATACATCTGTGGCGCTAGGCGCTCAGTGTGTTCGTGCAGTGATCGGTGTGCGATACCGCCTCGTGCGTCAGCTACGACATCAGACTTTTCATCAGTAAACGTCTGTGTGTTCCCCATCGCGGGATCCTAGGCCGAGTCAGGATCTATTTCCGATTCTCAGTGATTGGGCACCAGGGTCTCATCCCACAGCGTGACTAGTTAACGGCTAAATGCCAAAACAATAACCAACGCTACAAATGCCACCCCGATGATTGTGGAACGAGGACCCATCAAGCCCCAGTCAGCTTTGGGAACAAACTTTTTAACCTTGCTCATACTCAAATTCTAGAGCTACGGACCCTCTGGCTCAGAACAAGTTAGAACTGATATCTCGCACAAGGTATCCACCGTCAGATTTCTTGCCCAAATAGTCAGCTCCATCAATGATTAGCTTGCCGCGGAGCAGCACTTTTTCAACTCGTCCAGTCATTGTCATGCCTTCATAACAGGAGTAGTCAACATTCATATGGTGGGTCTCGACTGACAACACGTGGGGACTATTTGGATCAAAAATAACGATGTCAGCATCAGAACCTGGTGCGATTGTCCCCTTACGGGGGTACAAACCAAACATTTTCGCCGGCGCTCTGGAGCAAATCTCAACCCAACGGTTTAATGACAGTCGACCCTCCGCTACCGCTCCCTGATACATCAACTCCATTCTGTGCTCCAACGTCGGGAGACCATTCGGGATGTTTCGGAAATCTTCACGTCCAAGTTCTTTTTGTTCCCAGCAAAACGGACAGTGGTCAGTTGCCACTACCTGCAAATCATTCGTTCGTAATCCTCGCCATAAATGTTCTTGGTGCTCCTGTGGGCGGAGTGGTGGCGAGCAAACAAATTTTGATCCTTCGAACTCGCTTCTCTCAAGGTCACTCAAATCTAAAAAGAGATATTGAGGACAAGTTTCAGCAAACACATTCAGTCCTCGATCTCTGGCGGCCACGACTTCTTCAAGCGCGTTCGCCGAAGACAAATGAACGATGTAGAGAGGTGACCCAGCCACTTCTGATAGTGCAATCGCTCGGTGGACAGCTTCAGCTTCCAAGATTGGGGTTCGAGTGGTGCCGTGGAAAAGGGGGGCGACATCGCCTCGTTCGACCGCTTGTTCTCGCAGAACATCGATCGCTATCCCATTTTCTGCATGCATTTGGATCAATGAGCCATTTTCTGCGGCTTGTTGCATCATGCGCAAT
>CAJWBN010000003.1 GCA_913020735.1 uncultured Acidimicrobiaceae bacterium | reverse complement strand
GTTAGTAATAATGGGGAAGTTCGACCTGGCCGGAAATGACGAAGTCGCTGGAACATTGAAGTCACTGAGGTTATTTTCGATGGCCGCAGCGGCGGTAACAATGGTGAATAGCGAACCGATCTCGACGCTTTGGTACTCAGCTCGATTTGTTAACGGCTGAGCTGGATCAGAGTTCAATAGTTTGAAGTCAATTGCTGCTGCGTCTAAGTCGTGAGATGACAGGTGATTGGGATCAAAAGTTGGGTTGCTCCACATTCCCCAAATTGATCCAGTTTTGGGTTCCATGACCACGGCCGTGCCCAGGTGGCCTGCCATAGCGGCTCTGGTAACTAATTGAACGTCGTGCCTGAGCGATAATTCGACCTGCCCTGTGCGTGCTTGGTCAACGAATAAATCGCGGCCGTCTTGTATACGCACGGATAAGTCGTTGCCGGCCAAGAAGTCGTTGTGGCTTCGCTCTATCCCATTGCCTCCGTGCTTGGCCGAAATGTAGCCGACGACTTGGGAGTAGAGAGAGCCGTAAGGGTATTGGCGTAAACGATTTCGTGAACCGCTTACAGCGACAGTTTGGGCAACGGTTTCCCCATCGGCAGTTCGGATAGAGCCCCTCGGACCATCAAAGTCCAAAGTGATCTCTCGGGTATTTAGAGGGTGATTTCTTAGACTTTTTGCATTCACAATCTGAACCATCTCTAGTCGGAAAAACAAGAGACCATAGATAAGAAGAAAAGCGATTCCGACGTGAAATAAACGGCGGCTCATGGTGTGCTCTCAGTCCCAGATGCAATCTGGGGAAGAACTTCAGTCGGATTTGATGCGAGCGGAGCGGTTTCAGAAATTTTCAGTAGGAGTGCTAAGGCAATGGTGCACGAAAATAGAGCTCCGCCATTAGAGGAAACAAAGGGTAACGATAGGTCGTTAGGAGGCAGAAGCCGAAGAACCACAGCGATAGGTGCCCATGCTTGGCTAGCGAAGAAGATTGTGATTCCGATAGCTGACAGGCTTTCGAATTCTCTTCGGGCGGCGGTCGCTAAACGTAACCCGACACCTATAAGTAACAAGAAGGTTGATAAAACAGCGGCGCCGCCGATAAAACCAAGCTCTTCGGCAATAGGAACGAACGCAAATTGATCAGTCGCTCCGACAACCCAGTTGGCAGAGCCTTCCCCGGGACCTGTGCCAGTCAGGCCACCGCCAGCGAGAGCAAATGTGGAGCGGTTAATAACTTCGCCAAATTGCAGATTGGACCAGGGGTCGGCCCAGGCGTCGAAGCGCTCTTGTAGTTCGGGCACGTTACTTAGAGCTATAAGAACTGATCCAGCAATAGCTGCCAAAAAGAGCACTAAATCAAGTGGTCGCCCAACCGCGACCCACCACATTGAAAGAAATATGGCGACAAGAATGAACGCTGAACTTACGTCGCTCTGAAAGATCACCGTAATTGAAGCAACTAGCCAAGCTCCGATGAGAGGAACGAACCGAGAAGGGTCGCCGTCCAGCCGTTCTGCTTCACCTAGATATTCAGCAGTGTTGCGTAAACGGTAATTGGCGAGCCAACCTGCGAAAAAAATGATCAAACATAGGGTGCCTAGATGACTTGGGTCGATAGCCACAGAACCGATTTGGAATGATCTGTGTGAACCTATTTTCCCGTCACTTATTTTCGTGATTACAGGAATTAAAGTCAACGCAAGGCCGGCCAATCCAAGCGGTTTCTGAAAGTTCTGTAGCCGTTTTAGGTCCCGGACGCCGACTATTACTGAGATAAAGCCGAAGGTTGCGAAGGCGCTCCAACTTAAGTGATTTAGTAGGAGATCTGAGTTAACCCTGAAGATAAACGCGACCCCAAGACCCTGTAATAATGCGGTGATTGGGAAGAGTAAACCGTTGGCCGTTGGCGCCCATTTTCTTAGAGATAGATGGCTGATAGCCCACAAGAACAGTAAGACGGCCAAGTAGGGGATAGCTGCCCAACCAATATCAGTGCTTTCGGCCACCGCAGCTATGGCAACCGTGGCCAGTGTGATGAAGGCAGCAAGTAACAGAAGCGTCAGTTCAACTATCCGCTGATTGTTCACTTCAGTTACCGTCCGCACCTTTGATTAGACGACTCCTGAGATTTGAAACAAAAAGTTTTGCGTCGTCGAGATCGGACATCTGCTCGCCATTAACTAATCGCTGTCGGTCTTGTTCTGTCAGTTGAACGGTTTGGATGTCTGTCCAATGCTCAAGTGTTGGTTCAAACCAAAGAAGCCCTCCTATACGTCCCTTTTGAATAACGACGTGATTCGCTACAACGCCTACGTGGTAGCTGGAACGGGCATACCAACCAATGGTTGTGACCATTGCGGCGCTAGTTAGCAAGAGCACCAAGGCAATTACGACAGCGCTTAGCTTTATATGAACGCGGTCATATAGCCAACTTCGTTCTTTTATATTTGATGTCTGCTCAGTTCGATCAGAAAGATCTTTTGAGCGGTCTTTGGAGGGATTTGGTTCATTAGGTGGAGTGATAACCGAGGTTGGAGAGTCGGTGGTCTCTGAAGACAGATTTGCCTCTTCGGATTCGATCACTTCTACTTGGACGTCAACTATTAAGACCGTTGAGTTGTCTCTTCCCCCGCGTTCGTTGGCTAGGCCAACTAAGGCTTTAGCGCTCGTGCTTGGGTCCTGGCCTAACCCCAATTGTTCGGCTATTTCTGTGTCGGCAAGTTCATTGGTGAGGCCATCGCTACATAACATGAAACGGTCCCCGGCTACTGGCTCGAGTAGCCATTCGTCTACCTCGACGTCGGCGTGAACTCCGATTGCTCGGGTCAACATGTTCCGATACGGGTGGACTTCTGCAGCTTGGTTATCAAGTTCGCCGCGGCGTACAAGTTCCGCGACATAACTGTGATCTTCGGTTAGCTGTTCAAGTTCACCATCTCGATGTCGATAGACCCTTGAATCACCAACATTTAGTATGACGAATTGATGGCTGTCAGCCTCTTGGCTCACCGCCAGCGCAGTCAACGTCGTCCCCATCCCGTGTAGTTCGGGTTCTTCAAGTGCAGTTTCGTGGACTACTCGGTTGGCTTCGATTATCGCATCGCGAAGTTGTTCTCTATTAGAACGATCGGCATTAGCGACGGTACGTACGGCGAGATTCGCTGCGACCTCTCCGCCTTGATGACCTCCCATTCCGTCAGCTACAACGAATAATGCTGAATCCGCATACATGGCGTCTTGGTTGTTCGCTCGAATTCTGCCTTGATCTGTCGCGCCTCCCCACGTGAGGCGTAATCTGCGCATCGGTGGTGAGTTCATGACATGACCTCAAAGACCGTTGAACCAATTTGGAGGTGATCGCCCGTGCGGAGGGTGGTTGCTGAAGAAACTTTCTGACGGTTTAGATATGTGCCGTTGGTCGAACCTAAATCCTCTAAGACGTGGTTACCTTCTCGTCGAAAAATTCGGGCATGGATTTGGCTGGCGTAGGTGTCATCAATGGTTACATCGCAGGTCGCTGCTCGCCCGATAGTTATCTCGAGATTTAGTTCGTGCCGTTGTCCACTTAACGTTTCAGGAGTTCTGACTATGAGAACGCTTGCTTGTCGGTTGTTCCTAATGAAACGGTTTCCGCGGGTCCGAGCTTCTCGTGCTGGTTTTATGCCCACCCAAATAGCTCGAATGACTCTGAACAGAAACAGATGTATGAGAACAAGCAGAAGAATTGTTAGTAGTCGTACAAGTTGAGGTGACATTTAAATAACCTCAACTCGCAACTCGTGATCTCCGATTGTGACGATGTCGGCATGCAACAGTCGGTGGTTGTTAATCGCTATGCCATTGACCATGGTGCCATTGGTAGAGCCAAGGTCAACGATGAAAAGTCCATGTTGGTCTGCTCGAATTTCAGCGTGGTGACGGCTTACGTTTGATCCAGCTAGTACGACACCACAGTCATCGTTACGCCCAAGTACTTGGGGTGTCGTAATAGAAACTCTTAGTCCGTCTGAAGTGACTAAAACGGCTTCATCACCTATAGGGGCGTCCCGGAATTCACCAGAAATGTCGCAGCGCCCGTTACGAAAGCTTGGATTGGTAGCAAAGTCGATCGATAACGGACCGGTGAATCCCAACCCTTTTTCGCGGGCGTAGTTGTGAGCTACCTCGATGAGTTGGCGACGTAACGTTTCCTCTGCTCCGCCATATCGTTGCCGGTCTTTCGCCGAGAACGCCACGATCAAATAATTGGGGACGATCGGGTGACCGTGAGTGTCATTTGTTTGCTCTTTTTGGAGAAGGCGGCTGATCTTTCGCGCAACTGTCATTGGGCTGACTGCAGTACGAAAAATGCGCGAAGAAGCCGCGACTATTCTGCTCGAGACACCTGGAAAACCCATTGTGATATGAGTGTACGACCGAGCGTCCTAGTGGAGTGGTCGCCCACCTCTAACCTGAAATCTGAAAACTGGTTGGCTAGTTAAATCGTCTGTGGGGTTTGAGTTCGCTGGTTCAAGATGACGGTCACTAAATTTATTCAGGGAAAGCCTTAGAAAGAACGTCTAAACGATTGTTGATTGTCGCAATTTTCGTTTCGATCTCGTCTAGTTCGGCTTCGTAAGTGGTGTTGTCTTGCTTGACAGAACTGTTGGTAGCCAACAGCGAGAGCACTTCGTCTGGGCTGATGTTCAGATATTGAGAAATGCGCTGAATCTGATCGTCAGGAAGGCGGCGACGCACTCCGAAACTAGAGGTATCTACGAAATCAGAGATCGTTTGTATCTGATTGGCTGATAACTGATGATCCACGCGCTGCACCTTATTCTGGTTGGTCGTAGATCAGACTCTGCGGAAGAAAGTTGTTGGGCAGCTACCCTTGGGCTTTCCATTCAGCGCGAGTGGCGGAACTGGCAGACGCGCAGGCTTCAGGTGCCTGTGCCCGCAAGGGTGTGAGGGTTCAAGTCCCTCCTCGCGCACTCAACCTAGGATCATTGGCGATAGTTACCGCCGCTCCTCAACTATGTGGAAAGCGCGCACTTTATGAACGGGAAGAACTCTCAAACTGCAAGCAATGACGATCTAGCCGCAGCGCTGGCCCAATTCAACAATGGTGTTACAGCGAGTCGACAGTTGGACAAAGAAGCAAAAGCTATTGCTAAAGCTGAAAAGCGACGCGACTCCGCCGCTCAAAAACTTAAAGAGATAATGGACAACGATGCAGATGCCGCGGATCGAGCGACCCTTGAAGAGGAATACCGAACAGCGGTCGATGAATGGACTCGCCTAACCAATCCGAATACAGATGCTGCCGAATCAGGTGATGAGCGGACGGTCGAAAAGGTAGATGAAGAGGCTACGACGGCCGAAGAGTTGCCTGATGATCCGGCGCAAGAAGAAAAGACCGAGGATCAGGAAACGGCTTAACTCGTTTAATTCGAGATGGCGCCCTCGAGCAATAACAAATGTTTCTTTGCTTCTAAACCGCCCGCAAAACCAGTGAGTGAACCATTTGCTCCAATTACGCGGTGGCAAGGAAGCACTATAGAAATCGGGTTTTTCCCGTTCGCTGCACCTACAGCTCGCATTGCTTTGGGGCGACCGAGATGCTCTGCTTGCTGCCTATAGGTCCACGTGTCACCGTAACGAATGTCTGCAAGCGCCGACCAAGCAGCTCGTTGGAAATCGGTGCCGTGCAAGTCAAGAGGTAAGTCAAAATCGGTTCGTTCCCTAGCAAAGTACTGCTCTATTTGAAATGCAGTTGTGGTCAGTACATCATCAGTAGCTGAAGCTGCTAATTCCGCTGGGAGAGATATTCGGCCCTCGTCGTCAGGCCATAAGACAGCTCGGAGACCGATCTCGTTCGCGACAAGAGTGAGATCGCCTATTGGAGTTGGCAATGTCTGAAATAGATGGACCCCGTTCACTGGGTACTCCTAAGAACTTCAGGTGCCTGCCATAGATGCTGTGCAACCCATGATCTAAACGGTTTCCAAATTGTAGATCGGTCCTCTAGCTGCTTTGGGTTGAGCTCATCACTTGTGAGCCGATTAATGGATCGGAGTATCCCAAGGTCCGATGAGGGCCAAGCGTCATCATGTCCAAGTACGCGCATAGCTGACACCTGCGCTGTCCATGGACCGATACCTGGCAGGACGGACCACCTTTCTTGTAACTCATCAATATTTTCTGATGGTTTGAAATCAATAAGCCCCTCGGCCACAGCTTGACTGAAGTTTTGTATTGTCGCTTTTCTACGTTCAGTGAGACCTAGCCCATCTAGGTCGGCTTCAGCGAGGACCTCAGCTGAGGGGAAGATTCGGTTTAAACCGCAGTCACCGGGTACCTGCAATCCCAACTGAGTAGCTATGCGTCCGCTGATTGTCGAAGCTGCTGCTACGGAGATTTGCTGACCAACAATTATGCGCACTGATGTTTCGAATGGGTCCCAGCATCTTGGAACCCGAAGCCAAGGACGTTCGGCTACTAAGTGGCCAATAAACGAATCTTGGGAAAGATGAGCGACAGGTAGAGCTGGGTTCTCGTCCACAGCGAACAGATATCGAAGACGTTCTATTTCTGCAGTGAAATCGTCTCCGCTCGCTGAGGTCACTATGACTCGTAGATGTTGACCGTCGTTGGCATCTTCAACTCGGAAAATCTTTGTGTTCCCATCCTCAACCGTGACCCGTGAATAGATGTTGTCCTCTACATGTTCGATACCTGGTGTGAGTCGCGGTCGGAGATGATCAAGGACCTGCTGAAACGAATATGGGCGGACGTATTCCACTAACAGTTCTTGTCCGGTTTCTGAGTTAGCGGACAGGTTGTTTCCAACCATTGAGGTAGGTCACTTCGTCTACAGATCTTCTGGGTGCGGGGTGGAAAGAATCACCGGTGTAAAAAGCCACTGGCAATAACGCGCATTGGCTCACCGTTTCAGGAATGCTGAGAAGTTCAGCGATCTTTGCTTCGTGAGCGAGATGAAACGTTGTCCATGTAGAGCCAAGCCCGCGTGCTCTTGCCGCTAGTTGGAAGCTCCAAACTCCCGGGAGAACCGATCCCCACCAACCGCCGGCTGAACCCTCTTCATTTTCACCAGATGGTGGTCGGTCAAGCCTCAACGGAATGACTAATGCAGGCACTTCATGCAAATGGTCAATCAGATGGATTGATGAATCTATAACCCGACTTGTCCGGTCATCGGCCTCAACACCTGTACTTGCCGACAGATAGGGACGCCCCACTTCAGCGTAATAATGGGCTATTTCTGCTTTGAGTTCAGGGTCGGTGACGATGATCCACCGGTTCCGTTCTAGGTTTCCGCCAACGGGGGCGTGTCCCGCTACTTCAATGCAATCTAAGAGCAGATCCATCGGTACGTCTCGATCTAAATCGAGTCTTTTGCGAACCTGTTTGGTTGTTGTAAGGAGGCGGTCTACTTCGCTCAGATCAAAGTCGGTCATCGGAACGACGGTATCCCTGTGATTTCTTGTCCCAGTATTAAACCGTGGATTTCTTCGGTGCCTTCATAGGTCATGACTGACTCCATATTGTTGGCATGGCGCATTGGGCTGTATTCCGTGCTGACCCCATTTGCACCCATCATTGCTCTAGCAGTTCGCGCTGCATCGATAGCGACCCGACAGTTATGTCGTTTCGCCATTGAAATGTGGTACGGACGGATGCTGTGATCCTCTTTGAGGCGGCCAAGACTCATGGCTTGAAGATTCGCATTTGTCATCTCGGTCAACATGTCGGCAAATTTGATTTGGTTGATCTGAAAACTTGATAGCGATTTGCCGAATTGAGGACGTTCTTGTTGATAGTCAAGCGCAGCGTCATAACAGTCACGGGCCACGCCAACTGCCCCGAACGCTATGCCGTATCTGGCTTCGCTCAAACAGCTCAATGGCGCACCGATGCTGACCGCATCAGGAAGTCTCATGGATTCAGGAACCTGGACGTCGTCCATGTAGAACTCGCCAGTCACTGAAGCTCGCAGCGACAGCTTGTTTTGGATTTTTCGTGCTTCGAAGCCTTCAGAATCGGTTGGAACTAAGAATCCGCGAAATCCTTCGTCTGTGTTGGCCCACACGATCGCGATATCAGCGATGCCTGCGTTAGTGATCCATCGTTTCGAGCCGTTGAGTATCCAATGATCGCCGTCCCTTTTGGCTCGAGTTGCCATAGAAGAAGGATCCGATCCGTGGTCGGGTTCAGTGAGGCCGAAACAACCAATGATCTCGCCTGCTGCCATTCCTGGCAACCACTGCTCTTTTTGTTCCTCTGATCCGTATTTCCAAATTGGGAACATGCACAAAGAACCCTGCACTGACACGAAACTCCTCAGACCACTGTCGCCCGCTTCGAGTTCCCTGCACGCGACTCCGTATGCCATTGCTGAAGCCCCAGCGCAGCCGTATCCGTCAAGGTGCATTCCCAACAAACCCATATCTGCGATAGTCGGAACCAATTCCATGGGGAAGGTCCCTGCTTCGAAGTGTTCACCGACGACTGGTTTGAATTCGCTGTCCACAAACTTTTTAACTGTGTCGCGAATCATTTGTTCGTCATCATTCAAGAGGACGTCGAGGCCATAGAAATCAGAAAGGTCTGCCATACAGGCCAGTATGTCCGCAGAACGGTCCATGCGGCTATTTCGTTGTGAGACTTTTGTTTTAATTCGTTGCTACGGGGCGACTGTCATTGTTGCTCCACTGTGACCATGAGCCGGCATATAAACGAGCTTTACCCAATCCGGCATGTTCAAAGGCCAACAAGTTGTGGCACGCGCTGACCCCCGATCCGCAGTACATGACTGTTGATCGTCCGCTGCTGCAACCAGCGCTTTCGAACCGGTCCCGGAGTTGTTCAGGAGATTGGAAGTACCCGTTATTAGTCAGGTTGCCAGCGAATGAAAGATTCGTTGCCCCTGGGATGTGACCTGCCCGAGGGTCAACAGGTTCGTATTCGCCTGAGAAACGATCTGGACTTCGAGAATCAACCAACGTTTCGTCTGACTTTTCGCCTGCTAATCCAGCAGCGTCAGCGTCTGCAAACAGGTCCGGAGGCCATGCACGGATTGGATGATCAACTGATTCTCTAATGACTGGAAGTGTTTCTAACTCTCCAGTCCAAGATTGCAGTCCGCCGTCAAGTAACGCCGCTTCGTGACCGACGCTTCGCAACATCCACACAAAACGGCCAGCAGACATGCCTCCACTGTCGTCATAGGCCACAACTGGAGTTTGGTGGCTGATCCCAAGCGACCCCATGCTTGCCGCGAACGATGCTGCAGCTGGCATCGGATGACGTCCTGCTGACTTCCTTGGGAGCGTCGCTAAATGTTCATCTAGATCGACGAAGATTGCTCCAGGAATATGACCTTCATTGTATTTTTGACGGCCGGGCGTACGGTCGAGATACCAACGAACATCGCAAAAGACGACGTCCTGACGGTGGGTTAGTTGTTCTGCAGAGACGATCGGAGGGAGAGATTGATTGTTCATTGGCCGAACATCATCATCCATTGTTCTTGAGAATCTGGTTTAAACACGTAGTTCATTTCTCTAGTCATTCCCATAGTTGCTGACGAATGAAACGAGTAGCGGTGGCCAGGGAAAAGGACAGTGTCGTCTGGGACCTTGGCCAAGGTGTGATGAATAGAGTGATACATCGCGGCGGCATCACTCCCGGGTAAATCTGTGCGTCCGCAGCCTTCCAAGAAGAGGGTGTCTCCCGCCACCAATGTTCCTTCTACGAGAAAGCATTGGCTGCCCGGTGTATGCCCTGGGGTGTGCAGCATGTCGATTCGGATATCTCCTACGAGAATGTGGTCACCAGGTCCGTGCACTTCGAGGTCTCCGTCGCCGATCTCGGTCACCTTCTTCACGAGGTCGGCTTCTTCGGCCTGAACATGGATCTTTGTGCCTTTGATGTCCAGTAACTCTCGAACCCCTTCGATGGTGTGTCCCATCATGGATCCGCCGACATGATCAGGGTGATAGTGACTGGCCAGTACGCCGGAGAGGTTCATCTCGTCTTGATCAAGAATTCCTAATATGTCACTTACGTTGTACGCGGGATCTACAACTATCGCGTCACGAGTTTCTCGATCCCCTATGAGGTAAACAAAATTTGCCATTTGGGCAGCCATAGGGTCCTCTGTCGCAAAATCGCGACCTGAAAGCAGTTGACGAAAATAGAACCGGTTACTGGTCATACAGCTAAGGGTAGCGATACGTCGAAAACCTGGCTGATTCAATGGCTGCCGAACCATTTTTGTTTCTAACGCGCGGCATCATGGTGATAATGAACCTTCAGATAATCAACTTGCGATGAGAAACCGAATCCTTCGTTTCCTCACCTACTCAGCGGTAGGCGTTATCACTGGGCTGATTGTCGCAGGCGTCGTGGTAGTCGCAGAAAAAGTATTGCTCGATGCAGTACTACATCGCAGTCTCTTGCAGCAGGCGTGCGCCCCAGCATTGGGTCTTTGGATAGCGGTTTTGTTGCTGCGATGGTCAGACTCAGGTGACCCGCTGTCACCCTCCACTTCTGAGGAATACATCCGGAGCTATCACAACAAGTCATACGTATTGAAGGTCCTCCACCTGCCTTTTCGCTTACTTGCTGGTGTCGCCACAGTTGGCTTTGGAGGAGCAGCCGGACTGGAAGGCCCAGCTATTTACGCTGGTGCAACTACAGGGTCTGCGATTCAACGCCATCTGTCGTGGCTTTTTAGAGACAAAGATGGCCAGGCTCTTCTCGTCGCAGGAGCGGCTGCGGGAGTAAGTGCAGTGTTCCAAGCACCAGCTACCGGTGTGTTGTTTGCATTGGAGTCCCCGTACAAAGGTGATTTAGGCCGTCGAGCGCTACTGCCAGCCTTGTTATCAAGCGCGTCGAGTTACGTGACCTTCGTGCTTGTCAGCGGTTTGGATGACGATCTTCCATTTGAAGTACGAACCGATCTCGTACGAGTCGGGTTCGGGCAGCGCGAGTTGTTGGGTGCAGCAATAGTTGGTGCTTTGTGCGGGCTTGCGGCAATGGTGTTCAGCCGGGCCATCAAAGGCGCGAAACAACTCCAAAAATCGCAGCCATGGTGGATGATGGCAACTGCCGGCAGCTTGATCGCAGGCGGACTAGTGATTTTAAGCGACGTCTTGTTTGATGCCCCACTGTCGATGGGTCCGACAGCTGAAGGCCAAGTTCTTCGGTGGGTATTGAACCCAGATGAAGCGTTACCGATGCTCGGAATGCTTTTGGCAATCAGATTGGTAGCGACCTCAACAGTGATAGCTAGCGGGGGAGTCGGCGGGGTGTTCATCCCTCTCGCTGTTTTAGGGTTGATCATTGGACGCATCGTTGGCGGATGGATTGATGTAGGGCTTGAGTCCATGGCTTTCTTCCCATTTATTGGAGTAGCTGCGTTCCTTGCTGCTGGATACCGAACGCCTCTCGCTGCTGTGATGTTTGTGGCTGAGTCCACAGGTGCACCAGCCTTCGTCGTTCCTGGCCTCATAGCCGTAGCAGTCAGTCAAGTCGTTGTAGGTGGCTCGTCTGTGTCGGATTATCAGCGCGATACGCGAGTCGGACATTTGGAACGACGATTTCAAATGCCAATCACCTCTGCGATGAAACGAGAATTTCGGACAGTTGCAGGAACTGATTCGATTGCTGACTTTGTGTGGCAGTTCGCGTTTCCCCGAAAACAACTAGAAGCCGTAGTTACCGACGAAGACGGCCAATTCCAAGGAATTGTGAAAGTTAGCGACGCGGGAGATATCGACCAAGACCAGTGGTCGAAGACGAAATGCAGCGACATCATGATTCAAGGATTGTCGCCGGCCAGGCTGTCGTGGACTGTGCGAGAAGTCAGCGCCCTCATGGAAGAAGCCGGAACAGATATTTACCCAGTCGTCGATACCGCTGGAAGAGTTGTAGGGGTCGTCACTGACCAAAGCATTGTTAATGTCGTTGAACTGCTTGACGAAACACAAGGGGGGTAAGTGTGTCGAAACGCGAAGAACTAGGCCTGCTTGAGGGGTTGGCTACGACTCGAGCTATCAGGCGCTACCTACCTGAACCAATTCCTGAAGAAGACCTAAACACGATCCTGTGGCATGCCGGACGCGCTCCTTCAGGGTCTAATCGTCAAAAATTTAGGTTCCTGGTGCTTCGCGATGGACCAAAGGCACGAGCCGCTAAATCGTTGCTTGGTGAATCATTTCGCGCTGGCTGGAACGAGAAACGTTCGAACGACGGGTACGACGCAGGATCAGGCGAGACAGATGATTCTCCGAAAGCACGCATGGCTCGCACTATGCAACATTTCGTCGACCACTTTGAAGCCACCCCCGTCGTTGTGTTGGCATGCCTCATTCGTTACCGACCCGAAAACTATGCCGAAGGGTCATCAGTTTTTCCAGCTGTGCAAAACCTGATGCTTGCGGCACGAGCCTTGGGATATGGAGGTGTGATTACTGGCTGGCACACCAATGTCGAACCGGAACTTCGTGAAATATTGAACATTCCAGATGAAGTAGCCATTCATGCGACAATCCCGATGGGCAAACCTGCTGGTCGCCACGGTCCAGTCCGCCGCCGGCCGATCCAAGAAATCGTGTACGAAGACCAATGGGAACAAGAGGCGCCATGGGCAACGGACCCCGACGGCACCGCCTTCACTTCAGCTGGCCCACCCAAAGGCACACCAGTAGAGCCGAGCATCAGAAAATAAGTTCGTTTACAGGTCTTGGGCGAGCGCTTCAGCTCTAGCCGCAACTTCTTGCGTAGGGAGGCCCAGTGCTTTCGCTACGACCGTGACCTGATCAAATTCAGCTTTGACTCTGACGTCGCTGATTTTCACATCGATGTCGTGACCATCAACATCAACCGTCACAGTGCGTCGCTGCACCACAACACGTTCAAGCTGACGTGTACGCACACCCAAACTCCCCGTCAATGACATCACCAACACAGCTAATTCAGCTGCGTGAGAAGGAGCACTAAGTACAGACAGGGTGTGAGCCGGCCGGTTTTTCTTCATAACAATTGGTGTGACCCACGCATCGAGTGCGCCGGCTTCCATGAGTTCGGTTATCGAATGACCTAACTGTTCGCCCGTTATGTCATCAAGATTCGTGGCTAGCTCAATAATTGTTTCTGTTGGGTGATCTGAGGTAGAGCCTGTCGGAGTTGCTGTGCCGACAATGACTTGTGTGACGTTGGCTCTGTCCGGTAAATCCCGAGTCCCGGCTCCATATCCAGATCCGGTGATGGTCATGTCTGGGAGCGGTCCGATCGATTCGGCGAGGCCCTTGATTAGAGCGGCACCTGTTGGTGTTGTGAGCTCCAAGTTCACGTCAACACCGATTGTCGGGACGCTTTCTAAGAGATTCACTACTGCTGGTGGAGGGTTGGGGAGTGTCCCGTGGGCGGCAGAAATTGTGCCAATCCCAACAGCTACTGGTGCGGACGCAATCTGTTCGATGCCAAGTGATTCCAACGCTGCACAAGAACCAACAATGTCGACAATGGCGTCAAGTGCCCCAACTTCATGAAAATGGACCTGTTCGGGAGACACGCCATGGACTTTTCCTTCGGCTATAGCTAAGACCTCGAACACGGTGAGACTTCGGGTTTTCACCCGCTCAGGGATGTCTGCTTGCTCAAGTAGAGTCCGAATGTCTGTCCAGTGGCGGTGGTGATGTTGTTCAGGTGCATCGACAATTGCTCGCGTGGCATGGATCCCCTTGCGGTCTACTAGTTCGGTCGACAATGCCCAGCCGTCAATGTTGAGGCCGTTGAGTGTCGTTACGACGAAGTCGAGGTCAGCTCCGGCATCAAGTAATGCTCCAAGTGTCATGTCGCCAGCTATCCCAGAGAACGGGTGGAACCAGGCGACTCGGTGAGTCATGAACTGTTCCTGTTGTCGATGATGCGCATTGCTGCCATCGCTGCTCCAAAGCCGTTGTCGATGCCAACAACGGTAATTCCAGCGGCGCATGCTGCGTGCATAGCTAACAGGGCAGTGACTCCTTCGAGAGCGGCGCCGTACCCGACGCTGGTTGGGACCGCGATCACTGGGGCTGACGCTAACCCTCCGATAGCGGTAGCTAATGCGCCTTCCATTCCTGCGATAGTGATGATCACCTCAGCGTCAAGCAGTTCGTCGAGGCTTGCGAGGAGGCGATGGAGTCCGGCAACGCCCACATCTGTGACACGGGTCGCAGTAACTCCGTGTGCCTGAAGCACAGCGCAAGCCTCTTCCGCGACAGGAAGATCAGCTGTCCCAGCTGAAGCAACCACAATCTTGTTGGAACGCTTATCAGCTGGTCGCCACACAACAGTTGAGTCGACAACTAGGCCACCAGGGTGTGCGTCTGCGACTGCATTCATTTGTTCGATAGTGGCACGAGTCAACAACACAGGGCCCGAACCGTTCTCAAGTAGCTCACCAACAATAGAGACACACTGTTCAGGCGATTTGTTGGGACCATAAATGGCTTCTGGGGCGCCGGTGCGAAGATTACGGTGATGATCAATTTTTGCGTGCCCGAGGTCAGCAAACGGGAGTCGCCGCAAAGAATTCAGTGCGTCGTCAGGGCCGATAGTTCCGGCCTTTACTTGTTCGAGAAGTTCTAGAAGCTCTAATTCGTTCATAATCTTTGGTTCTTCAGGCGTATCCTGCCACGAAGTGAGTATTAATGAGCCGACCATGAACATTCAAGTTGTGCCACCCGCGACGCGGGTTGGCTTCATGGGTCCCCACGGCACCTTCACCGAACAAGCTCTTTTAAGCCAACAAGACCTTGCTGCAGCAGACACAAAGCCCTTTGATTCAATTCCAGACGTACTCAACGGATTGATCACCAGTGACGTCGATCTAGGTTTTGTGCCGATAGAAAACGCTATAGAAGGCGCAGTAAATGTCACCCAGGACGCTTTGGCATTTGATTTAGATCTACGCATCCAACGTGAAGTCATCCTCGACGTGCAACTTAATTTGCTGGCATTACCAGGAACACAATTGAACGACATTCACACCGTTGTTTCGTTTCCGGTAGCAGTCGCCCAATGTCGCAATTTTTTGCGTGAACAGCTTCCCGAGGCAGAAATACAAGCCGCAACCTCAACCGCGGAAGCTGCCCGCCAAGTAGGAGAACAACGCCTCGAAGGCGTCGCTACCATCTCCAACCCTCTAGCAGCGGAACTTTACGGCCTTGAAGCGGTCGCTGAAGCTGTTGAAGATCACACCGGAAACCAAACCCGATTTTTGTTGTTGGCTCGCGAAGGTGTCCCAGTAGCTACCGGCCACGACAAGACCAGCGTTGTTGTGTTCCAACGAGCGAATGAACCTGGGAGCTTGCTAGCGATTTTGCATGAGTTCGCTGCCCGAAACATAGACCTAACACGTCTCGAATCGAGACCGACACGTCGAGTGTTAGGTGACTACTGCTTCCTCCTCGACTTCGAAGGGCACATTGGTGATGAAGTTGTAGCCGATTGTTTACGGGATCTGAAGATGAAACAAGGTGATATCAAATTCTTAGGTTCATACCCTGCTGCAGGCCATGATGGTGAACAAGTTCGACGCGATAGCAACGCCAACTGGCGAGATGCAGCCGATTGGGTAGAAGAACTCCGGGGTCATATCGCCAAGTAAGAAATGGCGGAGGGCGGGGGATTCGAACCCCCGGAGGCTTTCACCTCGACGGTTTTCAAGACCGTTGCAATCGTCCGCTCTGCCAGCCCTCCGCAAAAGACAGTACCGGGCTGACGTGGCCGATCCACTCTTCTAAGCCGTAGGATATGTCCGTTCACTCAGGTGCCTTTTGAGGTGTGGGGGTGGGCCAGTGGCGGTTCGCCGTCCAGGAGAGGTGACAGAGTCTGGTCGAATGTGCTTCCCTGCTAAGGAAGTGACTGCTCACGCGGTCCGTGGGTTCAAATCCCACCCTCTCCGCAAAGCCCGAATATTAGGTTTTCACAATCGGGTGGGACTGCGTACACTGCGGTCCTCGAATGCGCCTCTAGCTCAGTTGGATAGAGCGTCTGGCTACGGACCAGAAGGTCGGGGGTTCGAATCCCTCGGGGCGCGCTACTGAAATATAGTGAACGAGTAGTTTTCACCAGCCGCTATTTAGGTCCTGCAGGTAGTTGACTTGTTTGTGCGTTTCGCTGATGCCCAAGTACTAAATGTCACGAATTCGCATTTCGAATTTCATTTGTACCCACTCTAAAGTTCTCTGAAGACTGTGATTCCCTAGGACTCCACAAACGGCATCTTGATCCCCGTGGAAAAGAGATGTCGCTTGATTCGTGCAGATTGACGCATCGATTTGCAGTTGGACGCCTGTGGTATTTCAGTTGTTAGCGAGCTAACTGGCCGCAGCAGTTGAACTTTTACCGAAGGTCATCATGAGTGCTGTAATGACCATGAAGAGTAAGGAGAGGATGATTCCGGCGAACATCGTTGGCGCGGGGATCATTGCTACGACGAAGGCAACGACACCGATCCAACCCAACCACTTCGGCAGTAATCCACTGCTTAGCGCTGCAAGCCCAATCGCTAAGACCAGGGTCGCCATACCGGCGTGCATCGGCCAGAAGAAGGCGTCCCATATTGCGTGCATGGTTTTCATTGCTTCGGGGGACATGTTCTCTGCTTGAATCGATAGCCCGGCTCGCAGAGTTGAGTCGACTGCCATTCCGGCAACGGCGATGAGGGTGGCACCTGCGACCAACATGCCAAGTAGTTGTTGGCCGGTGTCTCGAACTCGTTGCGACATACACATTCCGAACACAAGCATGCAAAGTGCTCCGAGGATGGCTAGCCAGGAACCCATGAACACGCGGTCCTGGTTTTGGACGTAGAGGTCTGCGATTTCTTGTGGGCTTTCTTCGGTAGATGCCCACCTGCCATGCACGCCGAAGGAGACCAGTACCAAAATGATGCCGGCGATTGCGCCAAGGGGTCCGTAGCGTTGCAGTTTCTGTTCCACGAGTTCTCTTTCGTTTGGCCTATGTGAGAGAAGGTACCTGAGGCTCTATTCGCCTAAAAGCCTTTCGAACTTAGTTAGTTCGATGATGTGTTGGTTCCGCTTGGAATTGAAAAGGTGGTGAAACCTCAACGATGGTGGAGGATTCGAAACGTTGAGCAGGGCGCCCTTTTCTTTTCGGCTCTTGGGTCTGATCCTGAGCTGATGTCACGAAGCCTGGTGTCGATTGGACCTTCCGGTGAAAGTTCCCGGCAAGAACTTCAGTATCAAATGTGAGCTCATAGACGTGTTGCAGGTCGCTGATAGTGAAAGTAGATCCACACAGCCGCGTAGCGAGGGAGGTTGAGTTCAATGATCTGCGGAGTGCTTTTAAAGCGTCGGTCGCTATTTGAAGGTGATCAAATGCGAATCGGAAATCATCAGCTTGCCACTCACTTACGGGAATCAGTGCAAGTTCGGAAGAGGCAGTGTCGATGTTTGAGTGGTGGGTGACTCCCCAGTAAACGAGGGCAATTGACCTATGCCGGGGATCTCGTGTCGGTTCGCCGTAGACACCAAGTTGTTGTAGATCGTCGACTACTGATGGAGCTAATGGGGGAGTAGATGCTCGGATCGCTGAGGCTGATAATTCTTCAGTGAGTGCTGGGATGATCCCTGGGAGTTCCCATTGGAAACGAAACGGACCCTCGTTGCGCTCAGCGAGTAACAACATGAGTTGGTTGTCAGCGATTGAGAAAATCGCGCTATGGCACGTAACAACAGGTAGACCTAAATTCTGTTGTTCTTCATGGGTTTCAGAGACACCACCGAGCTCCATACTCCAAAAAGATACTATTAAATATCAAGCTAATAATATATATATCTAACAATATTTATTAAGTAGATAATTAATGAGTCTGTGTGGTGGTTCGGAGCTTGTTGTTAGGAGAGTGATCACCTGACAGCCAACGCTCAAGTTCGCTGTGGGCATTTGATCTCTGCCAGACGTTAATGTCGGCGACATTTTCGGGGTCTGTTGTGAATTCAACGGTTAACCCGTCCGGGTCAGTCACGTACAGAGAGACGCAGTAACCATGGTCAGTTGTTCTATGAGCCAATCCTGCCGAATCAAGAGCGCCTCGCAGCCGTTCCTGATCTTCCAATGTGCTCGACAGTGCAACATGGTTGAGTGAGCTACGCGAATCAAGCTTCATCTCGGCTTGATCATCGGGATCTAAGAATTGGAAGAACGCTAAAGCTGAACCATCTTCAAGTTCGAAAAACGTATGACAATACGTCCGTTCTTTCCCTCGAACGGTCTCCACCTCGCACCAAGTAGCGACAAGAGGAAAGCCCAAAAGATCTTCGTAGAAGACACGTGTCGTTTCTTGGTCATCAACCACATAGGCATGGTGATGAAGTCGAAATGCCGGAATCTTTTCTTCTCTCACCCCTACCCCCGGAAGTCACCACATTGCCCATGTTGTAGTGGCTGTTGTGGTCTACACAACCTAGTCTTGACTACCGCTGGCTTGTAACCGAGAGGAATGTCGTGTTTAAACGGACATGGGGTTTAGCAAAATCATCAATGACGGTAATCCGACTCGACCGAGAATTACTTGTACTCCCGGTCTTGAACGCAGTCGCCGCAGTTGTTTTTGGGTTGCTGTTGTGGATTGTTGCTTCAGGTCTCGGAGCCGACTTCTCGGGCAATTCCGATAGTGGCGGAGGCGGCGTGATTGCCATCGCAGTCTTGGGACTTCTCGGGATGAACGTCATCAACACATTCTTCAAAGGAGCACTGGTATCGGGAGCTCATGAACGTTTCACAGGCGGTGACCCCACAATTGGTTCATCGATATCTGGAGCCGCAAGTCGCCTTCACCGGTTACTGCCATGGGCCCTGATGGCCACAACGGTCGGCATCATCATGTCGATAGTCGAACGACAAGGCGGTCAGATGGGACGCATCGCACGGGGCATGTTCGACATGGCCTGGGGCGTCATCACATTTCTCATCGTTCCCGTCGTCATGTTCGATGATCTCGGACCAATCGCAGGACTCAAAAGATCCGGACAGCTCCTCAGAACATCCTGGGGTGAAAATCTCACCGCCCAAGTCGGCTTCGGACTACTCACAGTCGCCATGGCCATACCGGGAATTATCCTTATTGCGCTTGGTTCTTCAACCGGCCTTTTCGCGTTGATAGCTATCGGGGTGCTGGCGGTGATGTTCGCAATGGTCGTGGCAGCCGCATTGAACGGCATCTTCCAAACCGCCCTCTACTTGTATGTGACGACTGGCCAGACCCCCGCCGGATTCGGTGAACAGCAGTTGGACGCCTCGTTCAATCAGAAGTAAGCGTCAACCAAGAACTTCAGCGATCGCCAGATCGGCAATCCGATCTGGGTCATATCCAAGTTCTTCACTCAAAATTTCCCAATTGTGTTCTCCCCAGCTGGGACCGCCGTAGGTAACCACAGCAGGAGTGCGCGACATCACGAACCGAGAATTCTCGATCGTTGTTGTGCCCTGAGTTGGATGGCCCACTTCGATGAAATGGTTCCGGTGTTTCAACTGGGGGTCGACGAGAGTGTGCCGACTGTTTTGAACCTGATGAGCGGGAATACCAGCAGCTACACACAGTTCCATGACTTCGCCATTTGAGCGTGAAGACGTCCAGTCACTAATGAGCTGTTCGAGTTCGTCTTGACGGGTTTGTCGCTCCTCCACGGTCAGGCCACTCACGCCGGAAGTGCCCATCAGATCACACAATGCCTGCCACTGATCGTCATCGCAGACAGCGATCGCTACCCATTCGTCATCACCAGTCGATGGGAACACCCCATGGGGAGCGAAAACGTCATCTCTGTTCCCACGCCGTTCCCACATGCGGCTATTCACTGACCAATCAAGAAGCAATGGTGCGAGTTGCTGCATCGACGCTTCTCCTTGACTGAAATCGAGATACTGACCTTGACCGGTCGCTCGATGATGCTCGACAGCCGCCATGACGCATGCCACTAAGTAACGGCTTGATATGTAGTCGGTGTAAGCACCAAAAGGCCCCGATGGACCACGATCGGGCCACCCCGTCGGTTCGAAGAACCCTGAAATAGCAGCGGCCATTGTCCCGTAGCCAGCTAGTTCTGTGTAAGGGCCTGTTTGTCCCATGATGCAGCTAGAAGCCATCACTAGATCAGGTTTGATTTTGCGCAACGACTCGTAGCTCAGACCGAAGCCACGCATCCCTTTCGGTGAGAAAGATTCGAGAACAACATCAGCCCATTGCACTAAATCGTGGACTACTTCGATTGCTTCGGGTTTATTCAGATCAAGCGACAGCCCGCGTTTGTTTGCATTCATATTGCTGTAGAGCGCCGAGTTATCTGGCAGCCCTTCATCATCATGAAATGGGAACAAGGTTCTCGCGGTGTCCATTCGAGCTTCGGAATCTATTCGAACGATGTTTGCCCCGTAGTCGGCTAATACCCGACTTCCTGCGGGACCAGCCATGACCCACATGAAATCAAGCACCTTCAAACCTTCGAGGGCTTTCCCTTGACGATCTGGGATTGCCGGAATCGAAACGCTCGGCTTTCTTGGCGGCTCGGAAAGAACTTGTGTTGTGTGTTCACCGATTGATGGTGGAGGTGGAAGTGGAACTTGCGGCGTCTCGGAGAAAATGGCCATCCTGCCGGGGAATTTGACTTCTCGGCCCTCAACTACCAAGTCCTCCCATAGGTCGCGTGCCTGTAGGTGAGGGTTGTTGTACACATCTTCAGCAGTTGTGACTGGAGCTATAAGTAGCCGCCGTTCGAAAGCGGCGTCGAATAACTCTTTCTTTGTTTTAGTCATGCAAAAGTCGGTAACGCATTGCTTGACTCTGTCGTACTCTTCGACCGGCTCGCTGCCAGAAAACAGTAAGTCGGCATAGTTCAACCAGTCTTTGTTCAGAGTCTCCTCATCGCAAAAACCTTCTTCGTGGATCCATTCCATGAGTCGACGGGTGTATGGACCTAACGCGGTTCCAAATAGAACTGTGACTGATGCGTGACCATCGGCGCATGGCCACATCAGTTGTATATAGATTCCTGCGACGGTCACCCCGCCAGCTTCTCGATTGGATTCTGGTGCGTTGATGGCTAGGGCGACCATGTAGGTCTGGCTTGCCTGCAATGTTGATGCTTGAGCTGAAAGGTCAATGTGTTGACCTAACCCCGAGTTGTTTTCTCTTTCATACAAGGCGATCAACGCGGCGCTAGAACATTCGGCGGCTGCGTGAGCATATGCCTGGGGTAGTGGGATTCGAATAGGAGAACGGTCTGAGTCCCCGGTTAACACCATCTGCCCGCCTGACGCCATAATCGTCAGATCAGTTGCTGGCCATTTGGCCTTGGGACCGGTGCCGCCGAACGCAGAGATGGATAGATGAATCAATGCAGGGTTTCTGTCGGCCATCACGTTGTAACCGATCCCTAACTCATCTAATACGCCAGGTCCGAAGGCTTCAATAACAATGTCGGCGCCATCGGTTAAACGAAGTAATTCGTCACGGCCTTCAGATGTTTCGAGATCAAGAACTATTGATTTCTTGCCTCTGTTATATGACCAATGCCACAGCGAAGTGTCGGGCGACACGATGTCTCCTGCGAATGGTCCAACTGACCGCGAGTGGGAACCACCGGGAGGTTCAACCGTAATAACTTCAGCACCCAGCGACGCCAATACGCTTCCAGCTAGTTGTCCGCGTTCGTCTGCTAACTCAATTACCCGATAGTCCCCAAGCATGGTCATAGATTTACGCGCCCCCTCTGCGGTGTAAAGACCTAGAGAAGTATTCCTCGCGATTGGTTAAGTGATCCAATCGGACGGTTCAGATCTCACATTCGTTGGATTACCTCGGACGCGAACCTGGAATAAATTTCGTATTGCTGATCAACCGGGGGAATGAAATTAATCCCGTCGAGGCCCTGCCGTTCAAGCTCGGTGAGTTGTTCGACGATGTCTCCTGGTTGTCCAACGATCGCACATTCACGGATGAGTTCAGGAGTAACAAATCGAGCTTCTTCTTCGTCGAGATGTCCGTAATGAGAAGAATGAATGTCAGAAAGAGATCTGTTGGCGTCTCGTTCTTGGCGAAATGCCACGTACTGGTCCCAAATTGATTCAACAAATTGAGGCGGCTCAGCATCGGCTTCGAGAAAACGATCGTAGAGATAATGAACGTTGACCATCACTGACGATCCGACCTCTTCCAATACTCGAGGCGACGACAAACTCTCATCAGAATTCAACATCAACATGTTGACCAGAGCTGTGGTTTCAAAACCATCAAGGTCCCGGCCCGCTTGGCTAGCCCCTTGTTGGACGTTTGATAGAGCGTCAGGAATGCTGCCGCCTCGTGGAATGCCGGTTATCAGTCCGTCACCTAATTCGCCGGCAAGGCTTTGTGATCGTGGCCCGAAACCTCCTACGTGGATTGGAATGGGATTCTCGATGTCGATGTAGTCAAGTTCCAAACTTTGGAAATTCACCGGGTGTGTCAGGCCGTTCGCTCTGTAATCAACCGTCTCACCGTTCAACAGTGCTCGAATAACCCGCAGATCCTCCGCGTAGTCGGCCACCTTCATAGGTAATTGACCCATGTTCCTCATAGCGGTATTGCCAGTGCCCACTCCGAGAAATGTTCGACCGGGGGCCATCCGATTTATCGTCGCGATCGCGTTAGCGGTAACAGGAGCCACTCGTAGACCAGGGATCGCGACTCCTGAACCAACGCTGATTCGCTGAGTTCGTTCCGCGACCAAAGCCATCATCACCCAAAGATTTGAACGCAATAGCGGACTATCCCACACCCAACAAAAGTCGTAACCAGAACGTTCAGCTTCGACCGCTAAATCGATTTCATCGAACCGGCTGACAGTTACCCCAAATTTCATAAAAGGCTTCTATTCGGTGACTCTTACGAGCCGAAACACCGGGATCACTCTTGGGGCTGCCTTCTCGGCGTATTCATTGAACACCGAAAGTTCCTCGGCCTGAGCGGCATATAACCGTTCACGTTCCTCGCCTTCGGTTAGCACCGCAGTCGCTTCGTATTGCTCGGACCCGACTTCCAACAGAACATCTGGGTTGGCGACCAAATTGTGATACCAGCTTGGATGTGAAGGCCGGCCAGCAGCTGAGGCAATGACAACAACATCCTCTCCGTCTGTCGAGTAGGCCAACGGTGAACAAAGCTCACGCCCGGATTTCGCGCCAACCATCGTGACCAACGCCATAGGAACCTGATCGAAAGGAGGCCCGCACTTGCCGTCGTTGGCCCGAAATTCCTCAATGACCTTTGCATTCATCGCTAACAGTTCAGCTGTCATGTCGTCCCCTTTATTTGAGCTAAAGCTAGTCCTCGTTCGACGCACGCTTCGTGATCAAAAGTTGTGGTCCTCAGGTTTTACAGTGCCGACTGGAGATCGTCGGTGGTGACATCAATCGGATCGTGACTAGCCACGACATCGATAACGCTGCCACCTGCTCCCAAAAGATTTAGTACGTGATTCACGGTTGCGTCGCCTTCGATGTGAGTTATCTCAGCATTGCTGTCGATAACAGCGGTGTACGGATAGCGTTCCCGAACCCACGCAAACAAATCCTGAGGCAGCGTTCGCCCGTAACGCCACAGACAAAAGACGTTCACTTCGAACACCAACAATGGACGATCACGTTGCAATGTGTTGGTGGCACCCTGCAACACTCCCAGTTCGCCACCTTCAACGTCGATTTTGATGAAATTCACATGGTCGAGCTCTAAGGAATTAACCGTTTCATCAACAGTGGTCACCGGAACATCGATGCCCCCCAGCTCTTCGGACAAAAAGCCCCAACCACTGCCGTTGCCATCTTCATGAAAACGCATGGTTCCTAGTTGTGCTCCTACCCCGCTTTCCTGAAGAGAAACTGTCGCTCCAGTGCTGCGACGAATCGTTTCACGTAATGAACGGTGAACAGAAGGAGCCGCTTCGAACGCGACGACATGACCAATGGGGAAACGTTGGGCCAATGCCGCTGTGACCGCACCGATGGAAGCACCGATATCGAAGAGGACGGGACTGTCTCCGAGCAACAGATCAGCAACCCGAACGGCGGGTTCAAAAATTGTTCCTTGCTCCGCGCACTGATCAAAATAGAGGTCGCCGACTTCGCCCGCGACTTCTACGTCGATACCCGAAACCCTAAGTTGGCCGATCTGAAGATCACTTGTCACTGCGCCGAGAGTAGCCAACAGCGGTAGCGTTGACGGTTCGGTGCACCAACGGAGGTCATTATGCCGATCTTCCTAGGGTTACTAGGTTCGCTAGTAATCGGCACCTCAGACTTCTTTGCTAGGTATGTCGCTCGCCGAAATCACGCCGCAACAACCGCGGCAACAGGGCTCATATTCGCAACTTCAGCAGCTGTTCTCGTAGCAAGCTTCGGGCCGGGAAGATTTCTGGGAGCTGACTATCTTTTTGGTTGCGCATCAGGAGTGGCAAGCGGATGTGCACTAGGGCTTCTATATAGAGGCCTAGCAGTGTCATCTGTTGCAGTGGTGTCGCCGATAGTTGCAGTCCTGCTCGGCGCAATCCCAATGTTTTGGGAAGTCATCACCGGCACATCACTCACCGCTGGGGTTCTCAGCGGGGTTCTTGTCGCCTTGTTCGGATTATTGGTCACCACTTTTGATCCGGCATTAGGTGACCGTGTTAAGCAAGGAGTCATCCTCGGTTTTGCATCAGGCCTCTGCTTCGGTATCGGTCTTGTCTTCATGGCCCAAACCACAGTCGAAGGGGGACTATGGCCAGTAGTCGGACAAAGATCGACAGCTTTCATCATTCTTATCGGCTTCTGCACCGTTCGAGGTTTACCTCGACTAGTCCGAGGACATGCACTCCGCTTTTCAGCCGCTGCTGGCATCCTCGGATCTGTTGGCGTGCTCTGTTACACAGCAGGCTTTCAACGCGGCTCAGTAACGGCCGTTGCAGTCGCTGCATCGGTGTTTCCGATACCTACGGCTGTACTTGCAGCCACATTTGACAATGATTCACTCCGGTGGTGGCAAATTGTTGGTATTGGCCTTGTAGTAACAGGAATCGGATTAATTGCTCGTGGATAAAATCAGATGATTAGACACATACGGTCCCAAACAAAAACATGACTGACTGCTGGAATTTTTGGATTGATAGAGGCGGCACGTTCACCGACATAGTCGGCCGCGCTCCTAACGGGCACCTAACCACCCACAAATTACTTTCAGATAATCCGCGTCGATACAGCGACGCAGCAGTCCAGGGCATCAGAGACCTTTTGGAACTCGACGCAGACGAAGCCATACCGCTCGACAAAATCGAAACAGTCAAAATGGGGACAACCGTCGCCACCAACGCTCTACTTGAACGTCAAGGCGAACCAACACTGCTCGTCACAACTGAAGGTTTCGCTGACATTCTCCGAATTGGCTACCAAACACGCCCAGACCTATTCGCTCTTGACATAAAACTCCCCGAAATGCTTTACACCGAGGTACTCGAAGTGGAAGAGCGAATGAGTGCCGATGGGGAAACACTGATCCAACTTGACGAAAAGGCAGCTCGAGCAGGGCTTCAACAAGCGCGTTCACAAGGACTTAACTCCGTTGCAATCGTTCTTCTCCATGGGTACCGCTACACAACCCATGAAGCCCGGCTGGCAGCTATCGCACGCGAACTCGGATTTGAACAAGTTTCGGTTAGCCATGAGGTGAGCGCCCTCATGAAACTCGTGCCCAGAGGCGATACCACCGTCGTAGATGCGTATCTATCACCAGTCTTGAGGCAGTACGTCGCTCAGGTAGATGAACAACTCCGACACAACCAAATCAGTCCAAGACTCATGTTTATGCAATCAAACGGAGGCCTCACCGACGCATACGCATTCCAAGGAAAAGACGCCCTGCTTTCAGGACCAGCTGGAGGCGTTGTTGGGATGGCTCGCACAGCGGAAAACGCCAACCTGCACAAACTCATCGGTTTCGACATGGGCGGCACCTCAACCGATGTGAGCCACTACGCCGGCGAATTCGAACGCGCATACGAAACCGAAGTAGCCGGCATTCGAGTTCGATCCCCAATGATGGATATCAATACAGTCGCCGCCGGGGGAGGATCGATCCTTCATTTCGATGGAAGCCGACTACGAGTAGGCCCAGACTCCGCGGGAGCTGACCCCGGTCCAACTTGTTACGGCAACAACGGCCCTCTCGCCATCACTGACTGCAACGTGGTGCTTGGCAAACTCCGTCCAGAATTCTTCCCAGCTGTTTTCGGTGCTGACGGAAATCAAGCCCTCGACATCGCGGCCACAACCAAAGCATTCGGCGTATTAGCCGAACAAATCACAGAAGCCACTGGAATACAGCAAACAGAAACCAGCATCGCGCAAGGCTATTTAGATATTGCAGCTGACAACATGGCCAACGCGATCAAGAAAATCAGTATCGAACGGGGCCACGACGTCACCGACTACGCACTGGTCTGTTTCGGAGGGGCGGGAGGTCAACATGCGTGCATGGTCGCCGACCGCCTAGGAATAGAAAACATATATGTGCACCCCCACGCAGGAGTCTTATCCGCTGTCGGAATCGGGCTAGCCGACGTACGCCAAATCCGAGACGAAACAGTCGAACAAACCCTGGACCATGACAACCTCCAACAATTAGACCCGCGATGGCGCGAACTAGAACTCAAAGGAACCGAATATCTGCAAAATCAGGGCATCGAAGGCACCGCCCAAGAACTACGGCGACGCCTCTCACTTCGATATCAAGGCTCGGACACGGCATTACTCGTACCGGCAAGCACAATCGATGAGGTCAGAACAGCATTCGAAACCCACCACACTGCGCGATTTGGGTTTATCTCACCACAAACACCAATAATCATTGAGTCTCTGCAGCTAGAAGCAGTTGGACTCGCGGAACCGCTGTCAGTCAACGAAACAAACTCGCAACACGGAGATCCATTGCTGGGGATTTTCCCAACAACAATGGGCGACAAAACCATTGACACTCCATTTTTAGACAGACAGAACATGTCGCCCGATACGCCAATAACCGGTCCGGCGGTTCTTGTCGAACCCAACGCAACGACAGTCATAGAACCGAACTGGCAAGGCCATGTAAACGCGGACGGTGATCTGTTTATTGAACGAATTGCTCCTCAAAATCAGCGACCTGCGGTCGGGACGAACGTCAACCCTGTTCAGCTTGAGATCTTCAACAACCTCTTCATGAACATCGCCGAACAGATGGGAGTTGTTTTAGAAAACACCGCAGTCTCAGTGAACATAAAAGAGCGTCTTGATTTTAGTTGCGCCATCTTCGACCCCGACGGAGAACTCATCGCCAACGCTCCACACCTACCTATTCATCTGGGATCAATGAGTGAAGCCATCAAGTCAGTGATCGCCAACAATCCTCAAATGGAACCAGGTGACGTATACGTACTCAACGCCCCTTACAACGGCGGAACCCACCTACCAGACATCACTGTCGTTAAACCCATCTTCGACGAAACCACCGGAGAACGAATCTTCTATGTCGCTTCACGCGGCCATCACTCCGACATAGGCGGCATCGTCCCGGGGTCGGCACCAGCTGATTCGACAACTATTGATGAAGAAGGCCTAGTCCTTGACAATGTTCTGTTGGTACAAGGCGGCCGATTTTTAGAACAAGAAATTAGAAACCTACTTACAGCAGGACCATGGCCCGCCAGAAACCCTGACCAAAATGTTGCTGATCTTAAGGCGCAGGTCGCAGCATGCGAGAGAGGCGCCACCGAATTGCACAATGTCATTGACCACTACGGCCTTGATGTAGTCCACGCATACATGGGACATGTGATGGAAAACGCCGAAGAATCGGTCAGACGAGTAATTGCCGCGCTCAACGACTGTGAATTCGTCGGAGAAATGGACGACGGAAATCAAATAGCGGTGTCGATCAAAGTCGATCTCGCTGAGCGCTCAGCAGTCATCGACTTCGCAGGAACAAGTGACCAACACCCCGGCAATTTCAATGCACCCAAGGCCGTCTGCCGGTCCGCAGTTCTCTACGTCTTCCGATGCATGGTCAACGACGCGATTCCACTCAACGCAGGTTGCCTAGTTCCATTAGATATCCGTATTCCTGACCCGTCGATGATTAGTCCTCATTCGCCCGCGGCAGTCATTGCAGGCAACGTCGAAACTAGCCAACTGCTAGTCGACACCCTCTTTGGGGCGCTAGGTGTAATAGCTGGCTCCCAAGGAACCATGAACAACTTCATTTGGGGTAACGACGAACACCAGTATTACGAAACAATTTGTGGAGGAGCTGGAGCAACACCATCAGCGGACGGCGCAAGTGCCGTCCACACGCATATGACAAATACTCGCCTGACCGACCCCGAAATTCTGGAATGGCGTCACCCGGTAAGAGTCCAACACTTCAAAGTTCGACGAAATTCTGGCGGACTGGGAGCGCAACGAGGGGGCGATGGCGTTGTACGTCGGCTCCAATTCCTGGAACCCATGACCGTTAACGTCTTGTCGTCGCGCCGCAAAGTCGCACCTTACGGCGTCGACGGAGGACAGAGCGGGCTGGTAGGAGTCAACCGTCTCTTGAGAGCTGATGGGACGACCAAAGAGCTGCCCGGCAGCACCCGGGTGGAAGTCGAACCAGCTGACTGCTTCGAGATTGAAACCCCCGGTGGTGGAGGATTCGGCGTACCTCAAAGGAACTAACCGCTAGTTCGGTAAACCTTCGGCTACGAGAGCGAAACCATCGAGTGCCCCAACTCGTTCTCGCATAGCGGTCTGATAGCCATCGCTGTTATACCAATCCAATAACTTCTCTTTGGACTCGAACTCGACAATAACCACCCTAGAACCGGGAGGTTTCTGGGTTCCCTCCAAGACCTCCGCGCCCAGATCAACTGCCAACGGCTTGGCACCGAACTCGCTCATAGAAGGAAGAGCAGCCTTGATGTAACGGTTCAAAGCATCGTTGTTAACAATCGTCTGAATTCCGACCAGATAAGCAGCCATGGGACACACCATAGAGAAGATTGAATTAGGAAGTAGGTGTCACCAACAACTGACCGGGGGAATTGCTGTGACAAATGAACCATGGATGACGTCCGAACAACACGGAGAACTTTTCGAACGAGTCAAGAACTGGGACCGCTGGGGACCCGATGATGAGGCAGGTGCACTCAATCTCATAACCCCAGAATTGCGAGCCGCCGCTGCGAACGAAGTCGTCCATGGCAGGGCTGTCAGCTGCGCGAGAGAACTTCCAGTTGAACCAAACGCAGAGAACCGGCACCCAGCGCTCCACATGATGGTCAGAGGTGGCGATGACTGTGTCTCACCAAATATCAATATGGAATCGACCGGAGATTTTGTCGGAGTGGCGTTCCACGGGATGGCAACGTCGCACATTGACGCTCTATGCCACGTTTTTGTCAACAAGCAGATGTACAACGGTTACGCCGCCGAAACAGTCAAAAGTACCGGTGCGACGCGATGCAGCATCATGGTCGCCAGTGAAGGTGTCGTTGGGCGTGGAGTCTTTCTTGATATCCCTCGCCTACGGGGAGTCAAATGGCTCGAACCCGGTGATGCGGTTACCGCTGAAGAACTGGAAGCCTGCGAAAAAGCCGAGAATGTGCGCGTAGGCCAAGGCGACATCTTGCTAGTTGGGACCGGACGAGACGAACGCAGAGCCGAATTAGGGCCTTGGCACCCGTTCCAGGTGGGCATGGCAGGACTTCACCCAGATTGCATCGAATGGCTTCACGAACGAGATATTTCAGTTCTTGGTTGTGATGGTGTCAGTGACGTTTTGCCAGGCAACCATCCAAATGACTGGATTATGCCAATCCACCAAACAGTCATTGTCGCTATGGGCGTGCACCTTCTAGACAATCTGCGTTTAGACCGACTCGCTGCTTCATGTGTCGAACATTCCAAGTGGAGCTTCCTGTTCACCGTCGCGCCTCTCCGAGTTGAAGGAGGGACAGGTTCACCCGCTAACCCCATCGCTCTCTTATAAACCGAAGTGTCTGTTAGACAGAATGAACTCTCGGGTGAGTTGTAACCCACACCAGCGCTAAAAGAATCACTGCCCCGCCGGCAACGGTTCTTCCCGCAGGAACCTCATTCACTACTAACCACACCCAAATCGGAGCCAACACGATCTCGCTGAGCAATAACAAACTTGTGCGAGCTGCAGGAACATGACGTCCAGCGGCATTAAAAATCGGAAGGCCCACACCTAATAGGACGCCGCCGCTGACTAAGCCAAGACAAACGTCACGAAGCGGCAAAGCAAAACCTCCGGTTGCAGCGCTGGCGACGAGACCGATCACGATCCCGATCACGCCTGTAAAGAAAACCTGGGCTCGTGGATCACGCTGCTGAGAATCTCTTAACAAAACTGTGTAAACACCAAGCATCAGAGGAATACAACAGGCGACTGAAATGCCCACCGCGCTGCTGCTATCCCATGTCGACCCCATAATTGCGACCCCAACAACAGCAGTAGCCATTGCTGCCCATGTGTGGCCATCCACTTTTTCTCGTAACAACAACCAGCCCAGCAAAGCGGCGGAAAACGGCGCCAAACTTTGCAATAACAAAGTGGTCGCAGCATCAATTCGAGCAATAGAAATAATGAATGAAGTCGACATACCAGCCAGCAAGGCGCCAGCAAGCAAATTCTTAGCCAAGCCGTTCGTGAGCGCAGTCATGACCCGCACACCCGAACTTATAGATAATGCGATTACAGCCGCAATGAGAATTCCAATTGAACGCCACAAAAGAAATAGCCATTCCGAACCTTCACCCGAAGTCCAACGAAACAACAACGGGCTAAAGCTGAACCAAGTGCCCGTCAAAAACACGACCAGCGAGCCGTTTCGTTCGTTCAATTGCACCTTCATCGGAAAAGACTGTAACGATTGACCATTCACAGCGGCGACAATGTAGAGATGGCGGTAGGTAACAACCCGGCGGCACAATGGCGCTCAATACAAAATCTGGAGGAACTCGTAGCCTCAACGGTTCGTCCCTGGACTGAGTTACCAACCGAGACTGTCCAAAAATTCCAAAACGATGGTGTGGTCGTATTGCGACAAGCATTCACAGAATGGGTTGAGCCCCTAAGTGTGGGGCTCGATCGAAATCTCGAAAACCCCCAAGCATTCGCATTTCCGTGCGAAAGCATCAGCGAAGATGAAGCTGGCAGGTTTTTTGACAGCTACTGCAACTGGCAGTTAATCCCCGAGTATCTCCGATTTGTCCTCACTTCACCAGCAGCCGCAATAGCAGCGCAACTTATGGTGAGCGACACAGCCCAACTGTTCCACGATCACGCATTCTCTAAGGAACAGGGAACTTCTAAGGCCACGCCGTGGCATCACGATTTACCGTATTACTGCATTGCAGGGACCCAGACAGTCTCCATATACGTGGCGCTTGACAACACACCAATCGAAACTGGAGTCAGATTTTTAAAGGGTTCGCATCGCGGCGGTGAGACCTATCGACCTCGAGATTTCGCGTCAGGTGCCGAATATGAGAATGCCGATAATTCGCTTGTCTCAGTTCCCGATATAGACGACCACTCAGAAAATATTTTTATAGAAGCAGTAGAGCCCGGCGACGCGCTTTGTTTCGACTTCCGAACTCTTCATGGCACAACTTCAGCCCCAATAGAAAAACGACGTCGCGCATTCTCAACACGATGGTTAGGCGACGATGTCCGCTACCTTGAACGCCAAGGTGAAACGTCGCCACCGCTCAACGACCTAGGGCTTCAATCAGGTGACGTGATGCGTCCCGATTTATTCCCCGTACTCTGGCCGGTATCCCATGAATAAGGAATCCCCGTGGTAGACCCAATTCAAACGACGGCACGAATGGAACTCGTCGAACAAATTGCGGCGATCGCACCGCGATTTTCGCAACGAGCAGCCCAATACGACCATGAAGCCAGCTTCCCAACAGAGAATTGGAAAGAACTCGCAAACAATGGCTTCCTTGGGCTTTGTGCGCCCGTTGAGGCCGGTGGTCTTGGTGGCGACTTCGTTGCATATGCCCTTGTAAGCGAGGAGCTTGGGCGACACTGCCCGACCACAGCTCTTACTTTCAACATGCACACAGCCACTGCGTTGCTAGCGGGATGGATAGCAGACCAACTGGGCATGGATGACGAACAACAAGCTCATCTCGACCGTGTCCGACCGCAACTATGGGCCGGCATGTGCCACCAGCACACGATTCATAGCCAACCTTTTTCTGAAGGGCGAACTCCAGGAAGTGGCCAACCAATCGGTACTACTGCTGTCCCCGTAGATGGCGGATTCAGAGTCACTGGCAAAAAGATTTTCGCATCACTCAGCGGTATAGCTGACGTCCACAATGTCGTAGCTCTCGTGGAAGACGACCCTCGAGTTCGTTTGCTAGGAGTTCCTGCAGACAGCGACGGCGTCGAAATTCAAGGCGAATGGGACCCTCTTGGGATGCGCGGAACCGACTCCCGAGATTTAGTTCTTGTCGATGCTTTTGTCCCCGAAGACAACGAGGTTCTACCCCCAGGCGTTTTCGATGCCATGGTTTCCCGATTCCCCTACTTCTATATGACGTTGAGCTTCACCTACCTCGGATTGATGCGAGCGATTCTGGATCTCACAGGCGAATACCTGAGGGGGGAACACGGAGTTGCGTCACGGCGAGACAACCATGTCAAACAAGCCGGATGGGCAGAAATGCAGATGATCTACGACAAAGCCCAATCTTTGATGTACCGAGTGTTGAGTGAAGCCTCGGTCGACCCAACTAAACCCGCTTTGCGACGCGCATGGAGCACCATGGTTGCTGTTATGGAAGGCGCGCCTGAAATGGCTTCTCTTGCCATACGAGTCTGTGGGGGACGATCCATGCTTCGACCCAACAAGCTCGAACAGCACTACCGGGACGCCCGATGTGGAGCAACGATGCTGCCATGGAGCGTCGAGGTGTGCCTAGACCGCTTAGGCCGGTACGACCTATATAACGACAAGTAACCAGCTATCACTGTAGAGGCCTCAGCTCCTGGGGATTAAAGTGACGCGGTGCGACGTATCCAACATTTTATTAACGGTCAACACCAAGCCGGAACCAGCGGAAGATCCGGCGATGTGTACAACCCAGCTACCGGGCAAGTACAAGCCCAAGTCGACTTAGCTTCAGTAGCCGAAGTGGGCGAAGCTGTCGCGTCCGCACGTAAAGCATCAGAAGAATGGGCAGAAAGTTCTCTCACACAACGAACACAAATCATGTTCCGTTTCCGCGAGTTGCTTTCCGACCGCACCGATGAACTTGCAAGAGTCATTAGCAGTGAACACGGCAAGGTCGTATCAGACGCCGCTGGCGAGGTGGCACGGGGGCTCGAAAATGTCGAGTTTGCCTGCGGAATAGCGCACCATCTTAAAGGCGAAATTAACGAGCAAGTATCCGCTGGGATTGAGGTATACAGCCTCCGCCAACCACTCGGTGTTGTCGCTGGTATCACGCCGTTCAACTTTCCTGCGATGGTCCCAGCTTGGATGTTCGCAACTGCTATTGCCTGCGGAAACGCCTTCATTTGCAAACCATCTGAGAGAGACCCTTCGGCATCAATGTTGATCGCTGAATGGTTTATTGAAGCGGGGCTCCCCCCTGGAGTGTTCTCTGTAGTTAACGGCGACAAGCAAGCTGTTGATGCCCTAATCGACCATGAGGACGTCGCTGCTATCAGTTTCGTTGGATCAACCCCAATAGCCAGCTATGTATATGAACGCGCGACCTCTGCGGGTAAGAGAGTGCAAGCACTCGGCGGAGCTAAGAACCACATGTTGGTTCTACCTGACGCCGATATAGAGATGGCTGCAGATGCTGCCGTAAGCGCAGCATATGGATCTGCTGGCGAACGATGCATGGCTGTAAGTGCCTTGGTAGCTGTGGGATCAGCCGGTGATGAACTTGTAGCGGCAATCTCAAGAAGAATCCCAGAAGTCAAGGTTGGAGTGGGAACCGAACCTGATGCAGAAATGGGACCACTCATCACTGCAGAACATCGTGACCGCGTTGCTGGTTATGTCGAGAGAGCTCAGCAAGCAGGAGCGGTTGCAGTTGTTGATGGCAGCAGCGCAGATCTCCCTGCTGACGGATTTTTCTACGGGCCGACTCTCCTAGATGAAGTAACCGCTGACATGGAGTGCTATCAGGATGAAATTTTTGGGCCTGTTCTCAGCGTCGTACGGGTAGATAGCTTCCAAGAAGCGATGGATCTCATCAACTCGAACCCGTTCGGAAACGGCACCGCCATCTTCACACGTGACGGAGGAGCGGCACGTCAGTTCCAACACGAGGTTCAAGTAGGAATGGTCGGCATTAACGTTCCAATACCCGTTCCCGTTGCGTACCACTCATTTGGAGGGTGGAAAGCATCTTTGTTTGGCGATACCCATATGTATGGACCGGAAGGGGTCCGTTTCTACACCCGGGCTAAGGCGATAACCGCTCGATGGCCCGATCCAGCTTCAAGCCAAATAGACCTGGGATTTCCCCAAAACAGCTAAGAATCCAGCTACGGCTTGCGGAGTATGTGCACCACGCAAACCGCACCGACTCCGACCATATGAGCCATACCAACGCGGGCGTTCGGTTGTTGCCGAGAGCCAGCTTCACCTCGTAACTGTCGCACTACCTCTGCGACCTGTCCAACTCCAGTAGGGCCGATCGGATGGCCCATCGCTAGCAATCCTCCCGAAGGACTAAACGCACAACTGCCACCAATATCAAAATCACCTGACTCGACACGTGCTGCAGCTTCGCCAGGCTGACAAAGCCCCAATGCTTCGGCATACAACAACTCTTCGATAGCGAAGGCGTCGTGCACCTCAAGTACGTCGAGGTCCGTTGGCCCAAGGCCCGCTTCCTCGAACGCAGCTGCGCCAGTTTCGGCTGTCAAAGCAGCATCGATGCCAACGCCCTCAGCGTAAAGTCCTTCGGTTTTTGTTGCCGAAGCAACAACTTGCATCGCTCGAGAGCGATCAATTCGTAGCCGCTCAATTCCCTCTTCGGAAGCAATAATGACCGCCGCTGCCCCCTCACCCACGGGACAACATTGCAACCTCGTCAACGACCCAGAGATTGGTTCGGTCAGGACTTCTTCAAGACTTCGAACCTTCTGCCTTTGAGCAAAAGGGTTTTGAGAACCGTTCCTATGGTTCTTTACAGCGACTTTCGCTACCTGCTCATCTGATACCCCATGCAAGTTCATGTACTCCGAAGCGAGCAAAGCGAAATGAGTGAACGGCACTACAGAGCCAGCTTCGAGATTTGCGATGCCAGCTTCACCAGGAGCAGCCCCTAAACCACCTCGAGGTTTATCGACACCTAACGCGACTACGACATCGGATCGGCCTGAAGCAACTTCCAAACATGCCTGGGCTACTGATGAGGAGCCCGAGGCTGACGCGTTTTCGACCTGAGTCATAGGGATGCCCGTAGCGCCGAGTTTGCTCAGCATTATTCTGCTCGCACCCATTCCGAGCAAAGCAGTCCCCGTGTATGCGGCATCAACGTCCGCCCAACTCACGTCAGCGTCGCTTAAGGCCTCACGAACAGCGGCCAAACCCAATGAAACGTATGTTTCATCGCTACGTCGCTGATATCGATGTAAACCTATTCCGACAACGAAAACAGGCCGCGTAGACAGCAAGCTGGACGCGTTCATCGGGTAACCCGAAAACGGAGATCCACGATGACATTGCCGGCGTCATCTGGTTCCTCCGGTGCCAAGAAACCTTCAACTGAACTGCCGACAACAACGCCATCACCTTCCACGATTGCCTTCACGACTGGACCCTCAACCAACTCAATAACACCAACTGTGAATGGTGTCGGCGGTGTAGGTCGATGATGGCGATGCACGGTCGCTACTGCCTGAACAGATCCCCGTGCCTGCAAATCCCATTTTTCGAAATTTGATGCAGGCGAGCCACATTTTTCGCATCCGTAGGGATCCGGGGGGAAAGCGATCCGTTCACAGGTAATACACCTATGACCCACGAGGATCGGCGGGTCAACCAGTTTCAGTAAATGAGGATGCCGAGGTTGAATAGTCATAAGGGCTTCAGATCATTAAACGTAGTCACTAAATGAGTCGGATAGCAGCGGTAACTGTTGCAGCCACTATGACCACGACAAACATTGGCGTTCGTTTCCAAGTCAGCGCTGCTGCTGCAGCAATCCCTGCCACCCGAGCATCCAGGACTAATGCTCCTTGAGTGCTAAATGTCTGTAACGCCGTCACGGCGCACAGAATAGATAGCGGCACCATTGCCAACACTTGGCGACTCCGATGGCTTATTCGCGCCGGATTGATAAGCGCCATTCCCAGTGCTCGCTGGCCGTAAACACCAACAGCTAAGACAGCGACGACGCCCCAAGTCAGCATTAGCTGTTCTCGCTTTCGCTGCCCCGTAGAGCTAATAGGGCTGGTAATGCTGCTACAAGAAAAGGTAACCCGCCTGGCAAGATTTCAACTAGTCCCAGCGCGATAGCTGCCCCCGAAAAGGCTATTAGTCGGGCACGTTGAGTTATTAATTGAGGTCGGATAATCGCAATGAACAAGGCAGGGAACATAGCGTCCATACCCAAAGCTTTGGGATCTGACACTAGGTCTCCTAAGACCGCCCCGATTGAAGCACCAAGCCACCAAGGAAGAACCAACCAAAGCGACATTGCCACGTAGACTCTGCGAACATTTTCATCTTCTTCTTCTCGGTTAGCTAAAGCGATGTTCGGGTCGAATGCAGAGAATGCGGCGAGTGAGCGTTTCCATCGTTGCGGCCACAATCGGGGTGCTAACGCAGCGGCAAGTACCCCAAACCTCGTTGAGGTCAACCAACCCCCGGCGATACCTGCAACGACACTTCCCCCAGCCGCGGTCACCGCAGCGTAAGCCAAAGTTGCCGTCGCCGAGTTCACAAGCAGAGTTGCAGCGATGATCACCCAGGTAGGAGTGCCAGCGGTGCTGTGGACCAACGACACGGTGATAGCCACGGTGAAGTATGTGAACGCGATGGCCCACGCTTCCCCGGTCCGTAACGAAGTGCCATGAGGTATTTGTCTCACGGATAGATGATGCCAGTCCGAGGACCTGATGTTCTCGCTAACTTGGTGAACATGTCCGATGTTTCAGATATCGCTCAGTGGTGTCTAGATAGAGAACATGAAGATGTGGTCCTCCGGACTCGGCGGCCTCATCTACGGGAGGCGATAGCTGATGTTGGTCTTGGAGTTACTGAAGAACCCTCTGACTTGGTGATGTGGTTAGATGACGAAATAGGAAATTCAGCACCATGGCCTTACTGCTCGTCGTCATGTGAACTCCTGATTGAAGGTTGTCTCCCCGTGGAACGAGGTGTGCATGCCCTCGCGGTGGAAACTGACAGAGCAGTGATTCTTAGCGCTGACGGCATTGAATACCGACGAATTGAGTTCATTGACGGCGAAACCTTGACCGTCAATGTTCAGCCGATCGCTGTCGACATTCTTGATGAATCAGCCCGCCAAGCCGGATTCACTCTTGTGGGTAGGTGGATTGATTGGTCAATGGAAACAGCTTTGGGAAATGAACCTTGCCACTTGTCACTGTTTCGTAACTTCTAAAAGGGAACTAACGGGGGTTGCCGGTCGTTATAAGGGAAATCACTGTGACGTGGGAGCTTCCGTGAAAAAAATGATTATTGCGTTGTTATGTTCGCTATCGCTAAGTGCATGCGGTGCGGATAGTCGGGACAACGCGTTGGGCCAGGACCAATCAATTCCACTGTCGCCGTCGCAAATTCAACTTACTTCTGCCTTGACGTCATTCGAATCATGTGACCCCTTCCTTCGCCACGTCAAAGCCAATGCTCTTGACATGGTCGGGCCTTGGGGTGTCGGTGGTGGGTACTTCCCAATAACGATGGAAGCCGAAATGATGCGCGACACTGCGGAAGCAATAGCTGACGAGTCAACAGCGGCCCCCAAAACTCAATACAGCACCACCAACATTCAAGAAGCTGGTGTTGATGAACCCGACATCATAAAAACCGACGGGCAAAGAATCGTTGCCCTAGTTGAAAACAAACTCCGCGTCCTAGATGCAACCGGTGAACAGCTTCGCCAATCAGGTGAACTTCAGTTCGACAACTTTTGGGCCCAAGATATGTTCCTGTCAGGTGATCGAGTCGTGGTATTCGGTCAAATGCACGAAACAACAACAGCACATAAACGTTCCGTGAGCCGTGTACCAGGTTGGTATAGCCCGATCACAACCCTAATTAGCGTTGATATAAGCAAACCCACCCCTCAGGTCACTAGGCGTCTTCACATCGATGGAAGCTATATAAGCAGTCGACTAGTAGATAACTCTGCGCGAATCGTCATTCAAAGCAGCCCAACAGGCCTCGAATGGTTTTACCCAGAAGGATCAGGGTTAAGAGCTGAGAGAGAAGCCGAAGAAAAGAATCGTCAACTAATCAAAGAGTCCACAGTTGATAACTGGGTTCCATGGTTCGTTTTGGAGACCAGCGACGGGGCACTGCTCCAAGAAGGAACGCTCACGTCCTGCGAACGCGTCTATCACCCATCTTCAAACAGTGGGCTACAAATGTTGAACATCGTCACCGTTGATCTCGACGAAGAACTATTTGAAGAGCAGATTGCCAGCACCTCAGTTCTTGCTGACGGCCAAACGGTTTATTCATCAAGAGAGAACATGTATGTAGCTACAACTGAATGGGTTGACGAACGAGACCTGCGAACAGAAGGGACAATAAGTTCGGAACCACCGAAAGTAAGTACCCGAATTCACAAGTTCGACATCAGTGACCCCACCCGGACGGTGTATCGGAGTTCTGGTCAGGTAATAGGAACCGTCCTTAACCAATACTCGATGTCGGAATTTGAAGACAACCTGCGTGTAGCCACCACCGATCATGGATGGTGGACGTCAGAACAAGAAGTCACGAGCCAAAGCTACGTGACCGTCCTTCAAGAAACCGACGATGGACTCACTGAGATAGGCCGAGTGGGCAACCTTGGCAAAGGTGAAAGAATTTATGCCGTCCGGTTTCTTGGGGATTTAGCAACAGTTGTGACTTTCCGCCAAACCGATCCGCTGTACACCGTTGACCTGTCCCAACCGCAGTCTCCGAAAGTCCTAGGAGAGCTCAAGATCATGGGCTATTCGGCGTATCTCCACCCCATAACGGACAAACTCCTAATAGGGGTTGGGCAAGACGCCCTGGAGACTGGGCGAACTATAGGAACTCAAGTCTCATTGTTCGACATCAGTGATCTTTCACAACCAGTCCGAATTGATCAATGGCAGCTACCTGGCGGGAGTAGCGAAACTGAATACAACGCGCGAGCCTTCTTACATTGGCCAGCTGAAGATCTTTTCGTGTTGCCTGTTGTAACGCACCAGATACCGAACCCCGATGGGAAGGCGTTCGCAGGAGCGGTGGCTTTAGAACTCAATGGTCGAGCATTGGATGAACGTGGCCGTATTACTCATTTAAAGTCCGACCCCAAAGTGACATGTCAACGATGGATTGAAGAACGCGAAAACGAAACAGAAGTCGAAAGGCAACATTGTTGGTCTGAGTACGACTGGCGAGGAACGATTCAACGGTCGCTCGTTATAGATGATCAACTTCACACCCTGTCCTCGCTAGGAGTGCTGAGCAGTGACCTCAAGACTATGAAACCACTGTCTTTCCTTGCCTTTTGATCTGTTATCAACGTCACGCCGTGTCTGGCTCGAAAAACAAATCAGTCGCTCAATCGCACTTAGCTATCCATGAAGTGCCCGCGTGCGCAATAGTGGTGTCATGACCGAAGTCATATGGGACGAGGCCCCCAGTCTGCAAAGCCCACTGTTAGTTGTCGCTTTTGAAGGTTGGTTCGATGCTGGCGAATGCGCGACCGGCGCCATTCAATGGATAGTCGATCACTACGCGGCTAGGAGAGTCGCGCGAATAGACCCAGAAGAGTTCTTCGATTTTCAAGAGAATCGACCACACGTCGAAATTGCGGAAGATGGAGAACGACGCATCAAATGGCCATCTCTAGATGCGCACGTGATCGAAAATGACTTCCCTCATGATTTAGTACTTCTTTCAGGGCTTGAACCCCGCATGCGTTGGCGAACATTCTGTGACTCAGTAGTTGAAATCGCTCAAGATACAAGATGCGAAATGGTTGTCACCCTCGGCGCTATGGTTGCAGGGATCCCGCATTCACGCCCGTCAGCGGTCAAAGGCAGCGCGGCCAGCGCTGACCTTGCCCGGAGACTTGGGCTCGATAGGCCGAGCTACCAGGGCCCAACCGGCATAATCGGCACGTTGCATGATGCATTAGACAGCGCTGACCTCCCAGTCATTTCGCTCCGAGTAGGAGTGCCTCATTACGTGGCAGGTCCTCCGAACCCGAAGGGGACAAGGGCTCTTCTTGCCGAATTCGAAAAAGTTACGGGCGTTCCGACCGGATACACCGATTTGGATGCCAGTGTCTTGGAATGGGAGCAACGGGTTAGCGACGCTGTTGAACAAGATTCTGAAATTATCGGATACGTCAGACAGCTAGAAGAAGAAGCCGACCGGGCAGATGAAACAGACTTGCCATCAGGCGATGACCTTGCCGCCGAATTTCAAAAGTTCTTGCGCGAAGAACGAGACGAATAGACGGCAGATCGCATCACATGACCTTGTTAGCTTCTTGACGTAATAACTGGTCAGCCAATACCAAACACACCATTGCCTCAACCATCGGAACTGCTCGAGGGAGAACGCACGGGTCATGCCTGCCCTTAGCTGCCAAGGTGACAGGCTCATTGTCTTGGTTCACGGTTTGTTGAGGGGAAGCAATTGTGGCCGTGGGCTTGAAGGCAACCCTGAGTACGAGATCTTCCCCGTTACTGATGCCTCCCTGCACTCCGCCGCTGTTATTGGTTGACGTAGCTGGACGACCATCTGATCCCGGTACGAAGGGGTCGTTGTGCTCGCGGCCAGTCATCAAAGTCCCAGCAAACCCGCTGCCTATTTCAAAGCCCTTCGCCGCTGGAAGTGACATCAAAGCTTTAGCCAAGTCAGCGTCAAGCTTGTCGAAAACAGGTTCCCCCAGCCCAACAGCCATATTTCTGGCTACGCAGGTCACGACACCTCCTAACGAGTTTCCGTCCCTTCGCGCCGCCTCGATTGCTTCAGTCATCAACGCAGCCGCGGCTGGATCAGGGCACCTTGTAGCGTCGGCTTCAACATCATCACGACAAACCGCACTGTCATCAACTTGGGCCTCGATGCTCTGGACCGAGCTCACCCAACCAACAACTTCGATTCCAGCCACTACCTGGATGACTTTGCGTGCCACCGCTCCACCCGCAACACGACCAATGGTTTCGCGAGCTGATGCTCGACCGCCTCCCTGCCAATTTCTGATTCCATACTTTGCTTCAGTGGTCCAGTCAGCGTGGCTTGGCCTATAGGTAGCTTTCATTTCTTCGTAAGCACCGGACCGTGCATCTTCATTTCGCACAAGCATCCCTATAGAGGAACCCAATGTACGACCTTCGAACAAACCGCTGAAGATTTCCACTTGATCATCTTCATTTCGTTGGGTCACGAGACGACTTTGACCCGGTCGCCGGCGATCAAGTTCGACCTGGATATCACTCGCGTCGAGTTGAAGACGGGGAGGGCATCCATCAATCACGACTCCGACGCCCCCTCCATGGGACTCACCAAAAGTAGTAATACGGAATTGTTCACCAAAGGTGTTACCGGTCATATCACCGAGAGTAGAGGTTTCGAGGCCTAACTCACGAAGAGATTTTTGAAGTAGTGCTATTTACAGAGTGAATACAGGCAATGATTGCAGTAATGGAACTGATTGACGCGGTGCTGGTAGCAGCCGCCGGAGTGGCGGCAGGAGTAGTCAACGCCATGGCAGGTGGCGGGTCTCTTCTAACGGTCGCGCTTCTCAACGTGTTTGTTGGCTTACCTGGATTAGTAGCTAATGGGACAAACAGATTCGGTGTGCTGATACAAAACGCTTCATCCGTCGTTAGCTATCGCAAAGAAGGTGTCCGCGGCTTCAAGAGAGCTATAGGGCTCATTTTCCCGGTGACTATTGGGTCGTTGGTCGGTTCGTTGCTTGTTTCAAGTGTCACAGACGAAACCTTTGAACGAATTTTCGGCATTCTGATGGTTCCGCTGTTATTAGTTAGCTTGCGACCCCCTAAGACTTCTGGATCTCAAATCAACTGGCACCCAGCTCTAACAGCCGCAATCTTTTTCGCGATCGGGCTATATGGAGGTGCCTTTCAGGCCGGCGTTGGCCTACTCATCGTCGTTGCCTTATCAAAGTCTGGTCTGGATTTAGTAAACGCAAACGCAGTCAAAGTAGTTGTGATCTTCATCCTCACGGCGATAGCGCTGCCTGTCTTTATTGTGAGAGGTCAAGTTGATTGGGGCTTCGCCGTGGTGCTAGCTGTTGGTTTCGCAATAGGTGGATGGATCGGTGCGCGGATTGCGGTACGAGGAGGCGAAAAAATAATTCGACCGGTCCTCGTCGCAGCTGTTGTCGCTCTTGCCGGTCGAATGATCGGACTTTATTGATCGCCACGACGTAGCATTCCGTCGTGATCTTTGATCTAAACCTCGATCGGGTGCGCAACCGGCCTGGAATTAAATGGGAACGCCACGGCAACGATGTCTTGTCTGCGTGGGTTGCCGATATGGATGTGGAAGTCCCTGACTTCATTAAAGAAGCGGTTATAGAAAGAATCGAGGTAGGGGGACTTGGCTACGGCTTCTACGACGAGCCGATCCCTGTGTTAGAAGCATTCAAATCTCGAATGGACACTGCCTTTGGTTGGAATGTCGACACAGAAGATGTGATGAGAGTCCACGATGTCATACAAGGTTTGGAATGGGTTCTGCATACCCTGACGCCACCAGGTTCGGAGATAGTGGTGCAAACACCGGTCTATCCCCCCTTCTATTCCAGCGTTGAAGGCACTGGGCGGGGCTGGGTAGCAAATCCTTTGTTGGAAAACGAAGACGGATGGGCATTGGACTTTGACCATTTAGATGAGGTGGCAGCGCGAGATAACGTCTCAGCTTTGTTGCTATGCCACCCCCATAATCCATGCGGATATGTCATGACCGCTGCCGACTTAGCTCAGATCATCGAAATAGCTGAACGAAATAATCTCCTAGTCATCTCCGACGAAATTCATTGCGACTTGGTGTATTCGCCTCACCGGCATGTTCCAACCGCGTCAATAAGCGAACTTGCTGCGCAACGAACCGTCACCCTGACGGCTGCAACTAAAACATTCAACATGGCTGGCCTGAGAATGGCCTTCATACACAGTTCATCGCGACAGTATTCACCTCAACTAAAGGAAATTCGTCCGCGAATGATCGGCGGCATCAATGGGCTAGGACAAGTCGCTACTGTCGCCGGGTGGGAAGAGGGAGATGCTTGGATAGCCGACCTCGTTGAAGGACTTGATCACAATCGCCACCTATTAGCTGAGTTGCTGACGGAACATCTCCCGCAGATTCGATATCGACCCCCACAAGCCACCTATCTCTCTTGGCTGGACTGCCGCGAATTGGGCCTTGGAGATGACCCTGCAGAGATCTTTATGTCACGAGGCAAAGTTGCGCTCAACTCCGGATTGGATTTCGGAATTGAAGGAACTGGCTATGTTCGGCTGAATTTTGCGACCTCTCCCGAGATGCTCACCATGATCGTCGAACGGATGGCTTCCGCCGTTTAATCGTCAACAGGTCCCAAGTTCTCAGCCGCTCCCTTGCGGGCGTGTCGACGCAAAACGAGCGGATAACCGACTATCCCGACTGCGAAAAATAGAAACCACTGAACCGCGTAGCCCAAATGAGGCCCAAGATGAGTGGGCGGAGGCTCCACCGGGAAGGCATCAACCACTGAAGGCTGACTGCTAATTAATTCCACATAAACAGGTGCCAGTAAGTAAGGAACCTGTTGATCTATTCGACCAACATCAGTTCGAGCTAAGGAGTTAAGGACACCGGTCGAAGCGTCCCGTGCCCCAATTGCGCCGCGTTTTTGACTGAGTCGTACACGGCCAGTAACCGAAACTTGTTCCGTCGGAAGCTCAAATTCTTCGACATTGCATGAACTTTGAGGAAGCCATCCAACGGTCACAAGAATTGCACGCGAAACATCGCGAACTAATGGAACAGCTAAATGACAACCGGCTACTTCTTGGTGGCTTCTATTGCGTATCAGTACCGCGTCGTCGCTGGACCAGCGACCCTTCAACTGCACCAGCCGAAACTCGATATCGCTGTTGGACACGAAAAGATCATCTTCGGCAAGAACTTCATCGTTAGATCGATCCAAAACGGTGTCGTTACGTTCACTTCGTTCCTGGTGTCGTCCGAACTGCCAAACACCTGCACACACGAAAGCAATCAGCAGCATCAATGTTAAGACGTGTCCAGCTATCCATTTAGGTTCGCGAACGAAGCTGTACATCAGTTGCACGCTAGTCGGCAACGTAGACTCAGCCGCCGTGTACCGCCGTTACATTTTTGTTGCCAATGTCGCTTTTCTGCTGACTCTAACTGTCGCGTGCGCGGGGCCTGAAGCTGAGAAAGCCATCTTTGTGGCCCGTGAAACGACTCCTGTGCGAGCCCAACCATCAGATCAGCAGGCAATGACCTCTACGACGACCAAACCAAAACCGTCTGACCAAAACACCAATCAGCAAACCGATGTTGCCCCAACCACAGAAGCCGTAGCG
>CAJWBN010000002.1 GCA_913020735.1 uncultured Acidimicrobiaceae bacterium | reverse complement strand
GATAAAGATCCGAATCTTTCTTTAAATATGAGGGATTTGGAATTCCATCTGCGCCCATCTTGGTCATACCGTTGATAACCCGGTAAAGAACTATGAATACAGGGAGCTGAACCAGTGTAGGAAGACACCCAGCTAACGGATTCGCACCATGCTGTTGGTACAAAGCCATTGTCGCTTCGTTAACTTTTTGACGATCTCCTTTATGTTCCGCCTGGATGCGTTTCAACTCAGGTTGCAGTTGTTGGATGCGCATCATTGAGCGCGTGCCTTTGAGTGTTAAAGGCGTCAGGACCAACATGATTAAGAAGGTCAACAGGACTATCGAGATCGCGTAGCTACTCGAGAAGTCGTAGAACCAAGCTAAGACACGAGCAATTAAGCCAAACATCAGACCTCTACTCTTTGATTTGGTGCGGGTACGGGTACGGGGTCATAACCCCAACCCCCCCATGGGTGGCATCGGGCAATACGACGTATCGCATACCAGGCGCCCTTGATAGTTCCATGTTGAGAAATAGCTTCTATGGCGTAGCTAGAACATGTGGGATCAAATCTGCAAACAGGTACTCGCCGAGAAGTGAGCGCTTGATAGGCACGAATTAGTTTGATGAACAACGTTTTGGGAAGATTCATTTTCGATCTTTGAGTCGCACAAGTAGATCATTCATATCGTCGCGTAAGTCCGCAAAAGCAGGGTGTGGTCTCGAGCGTCGGACACCTATTAAGTAGCGTCCCTTGAGTAGTTGGGTTTCCGCTTCGCGCAGAATCGCTTTACATTGCCGTCTTACGCGGTTTCGTTGGACCGCATTTCCATAGTTACGGCCGATTGCATATGCGACACGCGGATTTTCAAGAGTTGAGTCGGGAGAGAACATCATCCAAAAATGCTGCCCAGATAACCGATTGGATCGTTTTAGCGCGACAAAATCGGCTCTTTGGCTACAACTTTCAATCAAGCGCTCAGCCGTTGTCGGCCCTTGGTGCGTCGTGCTTTGATAATGGAACGTCCAGCTTTAGTTGACATTCGATGACGGAACCCGTGTCGGCGAGCTCGCCGCCGGTTATTGGGTTGAAAAGTGCGTTTCATACTTTTGGACTCCGATTTGGGTCTAAGTAAGTCCGTTGGTAGAACTGAAAGAGAGGGAGCTAGGCCGCGATCCTGGCTTGCATCGCCGTTGTACCTAGAGTCCGCGATTGCCTTACAGAACAACAATTTGGACGAGTGAATAAAAAATGTCTTAAATCTTGTCTGATGAGTCATCTGACTTCATCTGAACAGAATCAGCCTAGAGGGGAACGCTATGAAACAGAAACATCAGTTCGGAAAGTCCTGAGTTTTAGGTTGTTTTACGAATCCTCGCGCGGAACGTGCTAAATATGGCGTAATAGTTACAAAGTTATCACTTAAAGTAGTTGTTTTGCTCTTCTTGGCCACAGAGTGCTAGGTTCCACAACTCGCGAATGAGTGGAACTTGGGGTTTTACACAACAGCCACAGGTTTTCCACACGGTGTGGCTTGTGGGGCCTGATGGCTGATGAAACGTTAAGTAATACGGAAAAACCTAACGAAAACCAAGGCGTCAGTCTTAATGCTGACGCTGTTTGGACAACTTGTCGAGGGTTGCTTCGAAGCCAGGTGTCAGAAGCCGTTTGGCTTACCTCGTTTCGCGATCTCCATATGGTCGCGATGTCAACCGAACGCGTTGTGTTAGTAGCTCCAAGTAATCTCATTCGTGACCGGGTATTGAATCGGTATTTACCAATGGTTGAAGCCGCACTAGCTGATGCTGGTTGTAATACCGACACTCTCGAGATTGAAGTACAGCCAGAGCTCGAAAATTCGCCCTTAATCAATGAAGAACCTCGTGTAGAAGTTGCTGCCCCGGCACCAGATTTACAAGATCGATTGGGCAGCGCAGCAAGTGGCATTAGAGATTCAAATATTTCTCCAGGTGACTCTTACACAGACACCATTCATCCGCTTTACACATTTGAGTCCTTCGTTACCGGTACCAGCAACCGATTTGCTCATGCAGCTGCGCTCGCCGTAGCTGAAACCCCAGGTAGAAGCTACAACCCTCTTTTCATCCACGGCGGAGCCGGTCTGGGAAAAACCCACCTTCTTCAAGCAATAGTTCATTACATCCGAAGCACTTACCCCAATTACACAGCTAGATACGTTTCAACCGAAACTTTCATGAACGAATTCGTTGAAGCAATACGTACCTCGACAACCAGTACCTTCAAACGGCGTTACCGCGATATTGATGTCTTATTAATTGATGACATTCAATTTATGGAAGGTAAGGAAGGTCTCCAAGAAGAATTTTTCCATACCTTCAACTCTCTTCATGGAGCTGGTAGGCAAGTAATTCTTTCCTCAGATCGACCACCTAGAAATATTGCAACTTTAGAAGACCGTCTTCGCAGCAGGTTCGAGTGGGGACTCATCACAGACATTCAGCCACCTGATGTGGAAACTCGTTTAGCAATTCTTAGAAAGAAAACTGAAGTTGCGCGTAGTGAAGTTCCAGACGAAGCATTGGAGTTCATTGCAGAACTAATCACAAATAATATCCGTGAATTAGAAGGCGCTTTAATTCGTGTCAGCGCCTACGCATCGTTAACTGATGAACCAATTTCTGTGGATCTCGCAGAAAGGGTGCTTGGAGATATTGTTCACAACAACGAATCCAGACCGATCACCCCAGGTGTAATTCTGGACGCGACCTCTGAAATGTTTGGGTATGACGTAGATGAACTTAAAGGCAAGAGACGTCACCGAAGTCTTGTTCAGGCTCGTCAAATAAGTATGTATGTGGTTCGAGAACTTACTGACCTCAGCTACCCAGCAATTGCTCGAGAGTTTGGTGGTCGAGACCACACCACAGTGATGCACGCTGTTGAGAAAGTTGGAAATCAGATGGCAGAAAGGCGACAAGTCTACGATCAAGTAAGCGCATTAATCTCAGATATCAAATCCAACAAATAGGTGGATAAGGTTCTGGATCATGTTGTGGAGATGAAGTGGACAAAGTTTGGTTATCCACACAATTTAAGAAAGTGTTCGAGGACAGTCGGTCTCCTGTGGGTAGCGGTGGACAGTAGTGTCCATAAAGAAATAACGGCTGACTAGGGATTATGTCCACTTGTCCACAATCCACAAGACCTATTACCACTATTGAATTTTAGAAAACAAATAGAAAGAAGAAGGGCGACGTGAAATTTAGATGTGAACGCGACGCACTCGTCGAACAATTAGGAACAGCAAGCAGAGCAGTGAGTAGCCGCGGTGGAGCCTTGCCTGTTCTTACTGGCATTCATTTAAAAGCCCATGAAGATGTGCTGACTATGACGGGAAGTGACTTAGAGATCACTGTTAAAGCTTCGGTGCCGGTTGCTGTCTCTGAACCAGGCGAGGCGGTTCTGCCATCGCGCATAGCTGTAGACATAATTCGTTCTCTTGACTCTGGGGCTATCGAAATTGAGGTGAGTGGTGATGAGGCAAAAATCTCAGGTGGGCGGTCACAATTCTCTGTTCGTACTCTTCCTGTAGATGACTTCCCTTCTCTTTCTGACCCAACCGGTGACGAGGTAACAGTCGCCACTTCAGATTTGGCAGCAGGTCTCAAGCAAGTTGTTCGAGCCGCAAGTGGTGATGATGCCCGGCCAATTCTTACTGGTGTTTTGATGTCAGCTGAAGATGGTGGTCTTCGGCTAGTAGCCACTGATTCGTATCGTCTAGCAGTTCGTGATCTTCCCGAAGCAACGGTCTTAAGCGAAGGCCAAAAAGTGCTTGTCCCATCACGTGCTCTCGACGAGTTAGGCAGAGTTTTAGGCGATTCAGAAGAGGTAACCGTTCGGCTCGGAGAACGCGAAGTCAGTTTTGATGTGGTTGTTGACGATGGTGAAGTCCAAGTCACTACTCGTCTTATTGAGGGAGAGTTCCCGAACTATAGACAACTCATTCCCAGTAGTTACCCCAACCAGTTGACGATTGGACGAGAGCCTTTATTGGAAGCTGTGCGGCGAGTGAAATTAATGGCGAGAGACACGACACCGTTGAGGATTACCCAGAAATCTGGTTGCGTGGAACTAATGGCTGTTACCCAAGATGTTGGTCAAGCCCACGAAGAAGTCGACGCTCAATACAACGGTGATGAACTAACTGTGGCTTTTAATCCTGATTATTTAATTCAAGGGTTAGAGGCAGCTCCTGGTGATGAAGTAGTACTTGAAACTCTCGATGCTTTGAAGCCAGCTGTTCTTCGTTCAAGTGAAGGTGGAGACTTCCTTTACCTTTTAATGCCGGTTCGGGTTTCTTGAACTGATTTGTCAAAATATTGAACATTAAACACTTATGGCTTACGGACTTTCGGAATCATCTAACAACTGATGTTGAACTAGATGAAAAGACGACGCTTATTGTTGGGTTAAATGGGCACGGAAAGACCAACCTCATAGAGGGGATTCACTTATTAAGTGGTGCCAGGTCATTTCGCGGTGCGAAAGTCGATGCTCTAGTCGCAAACGGAAAGCCCTCTGCATACTTGCGCGCTGAGGTGGAACAGAATGACCGATCTTGCCTTGTTGAGATTGAATTGGCATTACAAGGGCGATCAAAAGCTCAGGTCAATAAACAGAAAGTAAAGCGATTTAGGGATTTAGGTGACACTGTCCGAATAGTGGTATTTAGTCCAGATGATCTTGAGATCATCAAAGGCCCGCCCTCAATGCGGCGATCACTGCTAGATGAAACAATTGCCATAGGTAGTGCAGAGTTCAGAGCGGTAAGAACTGAATTCGATCAAATTTTGAGGCAACGCAACAATTTACTCAAACAAGCACGCGGACGTCACTCCGACGATTTGGAGTCGAACCTACTTGTTTGGGATGCCCAACTAATTGAAGCAGCTGACGCAATAGGGGAGAGCAGAGAAAATTTCGTTGCTTCTATCCAGCCAGTTGTTGCAGATTTTTACCAACGGGTAGCTGGTGTCAATAGTGATGTTTTATTGCGGTTAGACACTGATTGGAGAGCTGAGGGCCTCGCAGATGCCTTATCCAAATACAAACGCGACGAAATCAGAAGAGGTATGACCTTGGTTGGACCGCATCGTGACGACCTAATGATTTTATTAGGATCACTAAATTCTCGATCTCACGCGTCGCAAGGTGAGCAACGCAGTTTGGCACTCGCATTACGGCTAGCTACCTACGTTTATGTTGAGGAGGTAACCGGAGATCAAGCAGTGGTTTTATTAGATGATGTTTTTTCTGAATTGGATGAGAATCGTGCTCGACGCTTAGTGGAATGCCTTCCCGATTCTCAAATAATTTTGACTTCCGCTACTGGAACTGTTCCCGTAGGAATTGAACCAAGCCAGACGCTAGAAGTTATTGAAGGTCAAATTCATGTCCGCTGATGACGCCGGATCACCCAAATGGCATGAGCCGCGTTCAATGAAAGAAGTTTTGACGCGAATTATCAGTGACTTTGATGATGGTGGATCGATGTATCTCATATATCAGCACTGGACAGAAGCAGTAGGCGAAACTATCGCGAGCCACTGCAAACCCCTTCGAGTGGTAGATAATCATCTATTAATTGAGGTTGATCACCCAGGCTGGGCTACTGAAATCCAATATCTAGAGACCGATTTAGTAGCTAAGTTGAAGCAAATAGATCCCAAACTTGAATTTTCAGGCTTAAACGTTCACGTCAAACGTTAACAACTGAGACGTTTTCCTTCAGAAGCGTTGAGAAGCTCTATAACGGTTCAAACCCTACCTCTTTGGTACCCCTACTACTGGTAGTCTCTCGCTCAGGAAAAGGGGTTCAGTGAGCGACGTCACATACCAGGCAGAAAATATTCAAGTCCTCGAAGGATTGGAAGCAGTTCGGAAAAGACCAGGTATGTACATCGGATCAACAGGTCCTGCTGGCCTGCATCATTTGGTCTACGAAGTTGTAGATAACTCGGTTGATGAAGCGATGGCTGGGCATTGCACAACTATTGCGGTGACCATTCTTGCTGACGGAAGATGTCGCGTTACTGATGATGGTCGCGGTATTCCGGTCGGACAGCATCCTAAATATCCCGATAAATCTGCAGCCGAAGTGGTGATGACTGTTTTACATGCTGGTGGCAAATTTGGGGGCGGTGGATACAAGGTTTCAGGCGGTCTACATGGTGTAGGCGTGTCGGTTGTTAACGCTCTCTCAACAGCTGTGGAACTGGAGATAGATCGTGATGGGCGTCGATGGAGACAAGATTTTCATGATGGAGGCGAACCAGTTGGTCCAATAGAGGAAATAGGTGATGCGCCGGAATCTCGGACTGGCACAAGCGTTACCTTTGCTCCAGACCCTTCAATTTTTGATTCTGTAGAATTCAGAGCTCAAACCCTCTTAGAACGGTTCCAAATGATGGCGTTTTTAAACGCCGGACTACGGATTACTTTTCGTGATGAGAGGGAAATTTCTCCTATAGAGGCTGAATTTCAATATGACGGTGGAATTCGTGATTTTGTTCGTCACCTCAATGATGCCAAAGACCCTCTTTTTGAAGACGTCGGGTACCTAACGGCAGCGGAAGAAGGTGACGAAGTTGAAATCGCCTTCCAATGGAATACTGGCTACCAACTTGATGGAATCCATTCGTTTGCCAACGGAATCAGCACCATTGAAGGCGGCATGCATGAAGAAGGATTTAAAACAGCGCTGACTTCTACAGTCAACCGTTACGCGCGCGCAAAGAATCTTCTCAAGGAAAAAGAAGACAACCTGCAGGGCGACGACATTCGTGAAGGACTCACAGCGATTGTCAGTGTTCGTCTTCAAGAGCCTCAATTTGAAGGGCAGACCAAAGCTAAACTTGGAAATACTTCAATGAGAAGTTTGGTCCAAAAGGCAACGAACGATGCGCTGACTGACTGGCTCGAAGAACATCCCAAAGAAGCAAAGAGAACTATCAACAAAGCAATTGACGCGCGCCGAGCTCGGTTAGCTGCCCAAAAGGCCAAAAATACTGTAAGAAAGTCGGCATTAGCTGGAGCTGGTCTTCCTGGAAAGCTCACTGACTGCTCGTCGGGTGACGCTGCTGAAAGTGAGCTTTACATAGTCGAAGGCGACTCAGCTGGAGGTTCAGCTAAGGACGCTAGAGATCCTCGCACTATGGCGATTCTCCCCATTCGCGGGAAAATTTTGAATGTAGAACGTCTTGGCGGGCGTCTTGAAAAAATGTTTCAAAATACCGAAGTACAAGCTCTGATTTCTGCCATTGGAGCAGGTGTTGGAGACGGTGAAGGCAATTTTGATGTTGAGAAAATGCGCTACCACAAGGTTGTTTTGCTCTGTGACGCCGATGTAGATGGAAGCCATATCCGGACCCTGTTATTGACGTTCTTTTGGCGTCAGATGAAGGACCTGGTGTTAGGGGGTCATATCTACATCGCCCAACCGCCTCTGTATTCCACAAAAGTAGGTAATGACACGGTGTATCTGAAAGACGACGCCATGAAATCAGACTTTCTTGCAGATAAACCCAACCATAAAAATGAATTCCAGCGCCTAAAAGGGTTAGGCGAAATGGATGCTGACGAGTTGTGGGAAACAACCATGAATCCTGAAACAAGAACGTTGCTTCAGGTCACGGTCGACGAGGCGTCAATAGCTGACAACATCTTCAGCGTCTTAATGGGTGAACACGTTGAAAGCCGAAAAGGGTTCATCCAAAACAACGCACATGACGTTCGATTTTTGGACATTTGAACAATATGGCTGACTTACCTTCATCCGATAACGGAAACACAGATGGCGAAAGCCACTTGTCGATAGAACCAATTGAAATCCAACAAGAAATGGAACAGTCATTTCTTGATTACGCAATGTCTGTCATCACAGCACGAGCTTTGCCTGATGCTCGGGATGGATTGAAACCCGTCCATAGAAGAATTTTGTGGTCCATGTTTTCGACTGGTATGCGTCCGGATAGGCCGCACAAAAAATGTGCGACGGTCGTAGGAGATGTGATCGGCAACTATCACCCCCATGGTGATAATGCCATCTACGAGGCGATGGTTCGGATGGGCCAAAAATTTAGCTTGGCAAACACGCTGATTGATCCGCATGGCAACTTTGGATCTCCTAGTGATCCACCAGCTGCCTATAGATACACCGAATGTCGACTTACCGAGCTGGCAATGCGAATGGTCGACAATATCGATGAAAATACTGTTGATTTAACAGCAACTTTTGACGGCTCAGGTGAAGAACCAGTTGTAATGCCAGCTCGTTTTCCAAATTTGCTGGTCAATGGGAGCCAAGGAATTGCAGTGGGAATGGCTACGAATATTCCCACACATAATTTGACTGAAGTTATCGACGCAACTCTCCACTTGATCGACAACCCAGAAGCCACAGTTGCTGATCTCATGGAATTTGTGCAAGGACCAGATTTTCCAACTGGCGGCTTGATCATGGGAAGAGCTGGCTCAACTAGTGCTCTGACGACAGGCCGCGGTTCCATACGAATAAGAGCCCAAGCCGAAATTGTTGAGGATGGGAAGAATACGCAGATAGTTGTTACTGAAATTCCGTATCAACAATCAGTTGAAAATATTGAACAGAAGATCGCCGATGCTGTTGATAGAAAAATCATCGAGGGTATCCGAGAGTTGCGCAACGAATCAGCTAAGGGCAAGACCAGGTTTGTCATCGAACTTAAACGGGATGCTCCGGCCAGCGTTGTTTTAAACAACCTCTATAAGCACACTCCGCTGCAAACAAGCTTTGCGGCAAACATGGTTGCGTTAATAGACGGAGTTCCCCGCACAATAAATCTCCGTGACGCGTTGAGCGCTTACGTAGAACATCAAATAGAGGTTGTAACACGACGCTCTGAATATCGACTCAACCAGGCGCAAGACCGAGCTCACATAGTTGAAGGTCTCCTCCGAGCCCTTGACCTTATTGATGAGATAATCACCCTTATTAGAGCCAGCGAAGACCGCTCTTCCGCTCTCGGTGAACTTCAGCTCGAACCTTTTTCATTTAGTGAGCGACAGGCCAACCATATCCTTGACATGCAATTGGGCCGGCTGACCAGATTGGGCCGAACACGGCTCGAAGAAGAATTAGAAGAACTCCAAGCTCGGATTAAAGAGCTCGAGGAAATTCTTAATAACGAGACTCAACTTCGAGCGGTCATAAAAGAAGAACTTACTGAAGTTAGAGAAGAACATGACACGCCCCGCCGCTCCCAAATTGTCTTCGACGAAGGAGACATGGAGGTCGAAGACTTAATCGACAACGAACCGGTAGTTATTACTCTGAGCAAAGGTGGCTATATCAAATCAGTTGCCGCAGATACGTTCCGCACCCAAGGACGCGGTGGTAGGGGAGTGCAGGGAGCACGCCTCAAGGACGATGACATTTTGGTTCGCGTATTGACAACGACCGCTCACTCATATCTTTTGTTCTTCACTAACCGAGGCAAGGTCTATCGACTTAAGGCCTATCAAGTTCCAATGATGGAACGGACAGCCCGAGGCACGGCAGTCGTTAATTTGCTCCAGTTAGAGCCTGACGAAGTCGTAGAGGCTGTCATCGACACCCAAGAATTTTTTGCTGATGAATTCCTACTTTTCGTCACGCGCAAAGGAGTTGTGAAGAAGACTGCTTTCTCTGAATATGACAAAAACCGCACTAATGGACTCATCGCAATAAACCTTCGCGATCAAGATGAGCTGGTTCGCGTCATCCAGGTACGAGAAAATGACGACGTTATTTTGGTTAGTAGCGCTGGGCAGGCGATCAGATTCGCTGGCGACCAAGTGCGACCCATGGGTAGGAGCGCTGCTGGCGTAAGAGGAATGAAATTACGAACTGACGATGTTGTCGTAGCTGCAGCAGCAACCTCTGAAGGTGATGAACGCTACTTATTGACTGTTACAGAGGGTGGCTACGGAAAACGTACTCCGATCGAGGCATATCCACGTAAGGGACGCGGGACAATGGGAGTTAAGGGCATAAAGCTGACCGAGGCGCGTGGTGCAGCGGTCATTGGTGCTCGGATGGTTGAACTAGAAGATGAAGTGATAATGGTTTCATCAGGGGGAGTACTGATTCGTACAGCTGTGTCAGAAATAGCAGAACAACGGCGTGACGCTACTGGAGTGAAAGTTATGAATGTCGGTGTCGACGAAACCGTCGCAGCTCTAGCTCCCGTGACGTTAGATCTTGATGAAATTGCTGTTCCTGAAACAACAAACTAACTGCCGCGCCCAGCTAAGGCTTGGCCTCCCGTACACTTCGACGCGTGGCTGATTTCGATCAACCAGACCCAAGTAACCCGCCTGCAGACGGTGTCGATGATGAAACTTTCGCGCGCGCGGTGGGCTTAGATCAGCAAGAAACTGGTCGTCGTACTCAACGTAAGCGTAAATCGATGGGTTTAAAATCAGATCAGGCTTCTAAGGAAGAAAGAAAGCGGCCTCGAGATAAGCCAGTGGTAAGACGTCCGCCGGCTGCTGAAAAACGTGACGATGAAAGTCAAATAATCGAAAGAGCTGAAGACACCGGAGTCGTTCCATTAGTTGAAAGAACAAGCCCGCCCATAGTTGATTCTCCTGTCAGCCAGCAAATGGAACAAATTCCGCCGGTGCCGGTGGAAAATAAACAACCAGTCCTTTTGCCTGACGAAGACCTTGGTTGGCTGCGAAGACGCCAAGCTCGGGTCCGGCGAACCCGACGGACGATCCGACACGTTGACCCATGGTCAGTCTTGAAGGTCTCAGTGCTTCTGTACGCGTGTTTATACGGGGCGACGGTAATAGCGGGCTACTTGCTCTGGACGGCCGCTGTGCAATCTGGAGTTATAACCAATATTGAATCGTTTATCGCTGAAGTTGGTTCTTACGAAGTGTGGGAGATTAATGGAGATGAAATTTTCCGGCGAGCAACAGTTATTGGAGCAGTGCTATTTGTAGCGGGCGTAGCTTTTAATGTCCTGCTCACCATCATCTTTAATCTCATCAGTGATCTTGTTGGGGGAGTCCGGGTTACCCTGCTGGAAGAGGATCAACCACCGTCTTAAATAGAATCACGTTGGTTACGCGGCTATAGCGCCGCTACTATCGGGCACTCGTTCGGGGCTATAGCTCAGTTGGTTAGAGCGCACCCCTGATAAGGGTGAGGTCGCTGGTTCGACTCCAGCTAGCCCCACGTTCCGAACAACACGAAGAACCTAACCTATGGCGAGGTTTTAAGCGGAGGTAGCGGTGCGAGCATTACGCCGAGCAATCTTGGCAATGGGAGTAGGAACAGTGGTGGCTGCCATCTTGCGACTTAGAGGATCTGGTGGTGTTCCCCCCCGCCAAGGCAAGTGGAGACAACTAAGCGGTCCGGATTTCCGCTGACGTGTCAACAGTTGCTGTTATCGGTTCTGGTGTTGTTGGTAGACGAGTCGCGCGTCAGTTAGCGGCTTCGGGTCTAGTTGACAGATTAATTCTCGGGTCTAGGCGGCCTCAGCGAATGCATGGTTTTGTTCGGCAATTGATGGATGTGGATATTGAAGTTATTGCTCCTGGGCCTCTTCCAACAGCAGACGTAACTGTGTTGGCGCAGCCGCCAGGAGGGCATACAGAACTTGCTGAAGAGGCTCTTGGCAATGGATCCCACGTCGTTTCATTATCGGACGCGCTAAATGATGTGGAAGGGCTCCTAAAACTTGAAGAATTAGCTGCGAAAGCTGATCGCTCAGTGATTGTTGGAGCAGCATTTTCGCCCGGTTTAAGTTGTTTGTTAGCACGCCATGGTGCAAAACAATTTGATCGCGTCGATGAAGTACACGTCGCGCGGATGGGTACAGGCGGGCCTTCATGTCAACGGCAACTTCATCATGCAAGAACCCAGGAAGCAGTCGAATGGCGCAATAGTGGTTGGGTAAAACGACCAAGCGGAACTGGACGAGAACTTGTGTGGTTCCCCGACCCACTAGGAGCGAGCGATTGCTACAGGGCAGCGCTCGTCGACCCTTTGCTTTTATCCGCAAGCTTTCCTGAAGCTGATCGAATTACAGCCAAAGTGGCTGCTACTAGGCGAGATCGGCTAACTGCTTGGCTTCCAATGATGAGACGGCCTCATAAAGATGGAGGGCCAGGAGCAGTTCGTATTGAAATACGTGGCATCCAAGATTCAGTTCAGACGACAGAAGTGTTGGGAGCTATAGACCACCCGTCATCTGTCGCAGGAGCGGTTTCAGCTATCGCTGCTGAATGGTCATTATTAGGGGTATTGCCGCCGGGAGCTTGGAGTTTAGGAATGTTGGATAACCCGCTTCCATGGCTTCAGGAACTCGAGAATCGAGGAATTTCAGCTGCTGTCTACGAGGGTATTTCAGGTACCTAGTAGCAAATTAGGAATAAGAGGATTGTTACCCAAGTGCTCGAACTTTTTAGAAATAAATCAATACTTATATTTTCGGGTTAACTGGAGAAACTGATGTTTGCTGCAATCCCAAGCCCGTCGACTAACTCCATACAAGTAGGGGCTCTTGAATTGCGTGCCTATGGGTTGATGATTGCGATTGGTGCATTGATTGCAGTCTGGATAAGTAGTCGTCGTTATGAGGCTTCCGGTGGTGATCCTGCGATGGTGCATCGGATGGCTACGTGGGCTATTCCCGCTGGGATAGTAGGGGGACGTCTTTATCACGTGGCTACTGACTTCAGCCGGTTCCAAAGTCAGTGGGTGGAGATACCCAAAATCTGGAAAGGAGGGCTTGGAATATGGGGGGCAGTTGCTGGAGCAACGCTCGCTGGATGGTGGGTAGTGCGGCGAGAAGACGGTGATGTACCTGCAATGTTTGATGCCACAGCGGTCGGAATCCCGGTTGCCCAGGCAATTGGGCGACTTGGAAATTGGTTTAATCAAGAATTATTTGGAAGACCAACAGACTTGCTCTGGGGACTGAAAATTGATCTTGAACATCGCCCCCTCCAATATGTGGATTCGGAAACGTTTCACCCAACGTTCCTGTATGAAGGTTTATGGAACCTAGGTGTCGCAGGATTCGTTGCGATGGTGACTCCTAAGCTATTTCCGCAACTGAAACAGGGTTACAGCTGGGCAATTTATGTAGCGGGGTACACACTTGGGAGACTCTGGATTGAGTTACTGCGGGCTGATAACGCGACAGAGATCTTTGGAATACGAGTCAATGTGTGGACTTCCATCGTTGTTTTGCTCGTAGCAATAGCAATTGTGATGAAGGGTCTTCGAAACGAACCGACTAATGGTCATCGAAAATCGTCAGAAAGTGTTCCACACTGAAGTGGGAGGCCCCATAGCGGCCGAATCACCTTGACCCACAGAGATGGCCCCCACAATGCGGATAGTAGTTACCGGTTACGGAGTAGATGTTTCTGAGTCCCCCTTACGTTCGCAGATAGCCGAACCACTCAGATTTTTGGGACACGAAGTTATTGCAGTGGCGCCCACAAGTGCAGCAATCAAATGGGGGTTAAATCGTTATTGCCCCGAAATGCTGGTTGTCGTTCCCGCCGCAGGTGTTCCTGACAGGAATGAAATTCGTATGTTGACGGCCGCTTCAGAAACTGTCGCCGTCTGTTTGCATACCGGACCATCGTTGCAGGGTGCGACAACGGATTTAAGCGTGCTTGATGATGACTTACGGGAATATGACTTGGTTGCAGTGCCTGATCTTCAGACCTTTGACGAATACGAAGATCTAGGCACATTTCGACTTTCGTTATTAGAACCTGCGGTTCACCCACCCGCACTTATGAATTTCGTTCCCTCTGAACGACGAGGAATTGTTGTGGTGGGCGATTCAGATCCAGGAAATATCGACGTAGTTCTGAATATCGACCACCTTGATGATGTCGTTGTAATGGGAGAAGGGTGGACCGACTTACCGCTTGAAGTGTCAACAGTTGACAACTTGCCGTTGCCAGAACGCGCGACATTGTTTGCGGGGGCACATTTGTTAGTTGAATTACCGGCCTCGTTAGCTCATCAATCAGCGGTAAAGAAATCAGTTTTCGAATTAGGTCTCTCCACGGCCGTTTACGAAGCAGCGGTCGTAGGAACACCTTCTTTGGTTCAAGCTAGACCTGCAGTCGAGCATGTCTTGGAGCCTGGGCAAGAAATTATTACCTTCCAATCAACTAGCGACCTAGGACAACTAATCCCGCTCCTGCTAGCGGATCATCAGGAGACCACCGAAATTGGAGAAGCAGCATGGTCTCGAGTTACTGCCGACCATACATGGGCCCAACGGTGGCGTTCCTTTTTAGAGCCTTGGGTCGATGACGTGGAGGTCGATCGAGCCGAAGAAGTTAGCTACCTCGGCGAGGTTCAGGTCTTGAGTCAGGCTGGATAACCCAGGCCGACTGTTCTAGCGGTCCTCCATGAGCTGGACGAAGCGTTCTGGTGAAATGTTTCCTCCGGACAAAATGACTCCGATTCGATTGCCGGATGGTCGCACCGCCCCCGACAAAAGGGCTGCTAGAGCGCTCGCCCCGCTTGGTTCAACTACCTGGTTTTGGTATCGAAATAAATAGTCCATTGCGTTGAGAATTTGACTATCGGTAACAGTCACAATTTCTTCCACATGTTGCTGCATCACAGCGAAAGTGTGAGCGCCAGGCGAAGTAGTTTGCTGTCCATCAGCAATCGTGTCAGGCACTTCAATTTCAATGATTCTCCCTTCGCGAAGAGATAACTGAACATCGTTACCTAATTCTGGTTCAACGCCCACAATTTGACAGTTCGGGTTTTCTCGATGCGCTGCCAACGCACTTCCAGAAATCAGTCCGCCACCCCCAACTGAAATAATTAGCTGATCCAACGGTCCTGAGTCTTCAAATAATTCTTGGACACAAGTTGATTGACCGGCAATCACATCAGGATGATCAAATGGGGGTACCAGACTCAAATTTCTTTCCAGCACTATCTCCGCTGCGATGTCCTCGCGGCGTTGGGTGTAACGGTCATAACTAATGACCTCAGCGCCGTAGCTTTCGGTGGCATCGCGCTTTGATTGTGGGGCGTCAGTAGGCATCACAATGATTGCTGGAATCTCAAATAGTTGAGCAGCGCGAGCCACTGCTTGGGCATGGTTACCGGAAGAATAAGAAATAACGCCTCGTTGGCGAACAGAGCTTGAAATTGCCGCAACCGCATTAAAGGCGCCGCGGAATTTAAACGCACCAGTTCGTTGCAGATGCTCAGCCTTCAAATGAATTTCTGCGCCGACACGCTCATCTAGCAAACGCGAACGCAAGACTGGCGTTCTTCTCACGACACCATCAAGCCGCGCTGAGGCTGCTTCAAGATCTATGTCAGAGGACACTCGAACCTCCGCACCAAGACTTCATGAAAAACAATCAAAAAGTTCTTGTATGGCGTGCATTTGTCCGCCGCTCGTACTGGAAGGAACAAGGATTGGAGTCTTGCAACCCTGGTCAAACCATTCTTCGACACCTTGACGCACTTCGTCTTGAGATCCGTAAAGAGTTGCGTTCGATAGCCATTCATCAGACATGCATGTCAGAACACGGTCACGATCACCCGCTTCAAGAGCAGCTTCTATACCTTCCATCTCTTCGGTGTAACCCGCCTGTTTCCAATAGTTTCGATAGTTCGGCAGAGCTACGTAACCCTGGAGAGTCTTTCTGTTTCTCTCGGCACCGGCGTTTCGATCGTCATCGATCACTGTCGGAATCATGTTGCCAATAAAGAAATCGCTTCCCTGAACGTCTTCAGGTATGTCAGCAACTGAATTGTTGAAATCGTTACGACTGGCATTAGCCCACACAGCGCCAGCGCCTATTTCAACTGAAAGTTCAACCATTTTTCGCCTCAGAGTGGCTAAAACAATTGGAGGTAGCTCGCCGTGATGTTCGGCAGCCCGCTCCATAGCCGCAACGTAATCTCGGATATCGCCTAAAGGTTTTCCGGGAGTAATTCCTAAACGTTGATGAACTGGACCATGAGTCACACCTATTCCCAAGCGGAATCGTCCGTTACTGACTTCATGAATAAAAGCAGCTGTTGCTGCAAGGTCTTCAGGGTTTCTGAAATAAATAGGTTGGACTGAAGTACCGAAAGTTATTTCGTTAGTTGCAGAAGCGATTGCCTGACACAGGGCTACGCAGTCCCCCATGGAAGGGCAGTAAATGCCTGTAAAACCGCGGCGCTCGATTTCGGCGGCTACATCGAGTGTTTGTTGACGTCGGCCATTAACAGCAGCCAACGAAATAGCGGGCATATTCATTAGGTGTCCCTCCTGAAGAGATTCGCTTAGTTGTAGCGAGTTTCAATACCTTGATCATGCCCGCAAAATCGATTGTTTGCTTGAGTCGTAGTCCGGGTGTTACTTCGGTACCCTCTGAGAGTTATTGGGGCTGTAGCTCAGTTGGCTAGAGCACCTGCTTTGCAAGCAGGGGGTCGTCGGTTCGATTCCGATCAGCTCCACAAACAAAAACCCTGGAAACAGGCTTCAACCACAACCCTCTAACAAGACAGGGGGTTGTGTTTTTAGTTATGAGCACAAGAGAGTCTTTGTAACGATGAGTGGTGCACTCATCGTTTTGCCAACCTAATTATTAGTCGTCAGCTGCGCGGAAGGTCTGACCACGGTAATTCACGTTGCTCTTTCTCCCCAGGCTCTCGGGGTAGACCCAGCACTCTTTCGCCCACAATATTTCGCTGAACTTCGTCACTCCCACCCGCAATAGATTGAGCAGGAGTAAACATTGAATACGCGTGAAAGAGACCATCGGTTGGAGCGTCTTCTCCGTACAACATCCCATACGGCCCCATTGCTTCTAAGCCCACATCACGAATTTCACGGCCCATGTCAGAACCGAGAAGCTTGAGTGTGGAAACCTCAGGACCTGGCTGACCACCGGCCTTGATCTTCGCTGCCGCCCGCATACCAGACCATCGAGCAGATCTTCGCATCTCAAGAATTCTCGCCAATCTCTGGCGCGTCCCCGGGTCAGTCGCAGCATCGAATTGTGATGTCACATCATCAAGGACTTTGGATACTCCACCGCTTAAGGCAAGAGAAAATCCATCATTCTTAGATGAAATACTTGTGCTGTGATCGCGAACGCTCATATCTAGATCAACTGCACCAAAAGCTGCTGTTTCTCCCATTCCTGCATTATCAGGATCACGTTCATGGGACAGCGTTGTCATAGCAACGCGCCAACCATCACCTAAATCTCCCAGGCGGTCATCTTCGGCAATTCGGGCATCGTTCAGGAAAACTTCATTAAATGCGGCATCCCCGGTCATTTCGCGCAGCGGCCGAACATCCACACCCTCTTGTTCCATATCGATAAGGAAATAAGTAATCCCTCGATGTTTGGGTTTTTCGGGGTCTGTTCGAGCTATAAGAATTCCGTATTTCGCCCATTGCGCGCCTGAGTTCCAAACTTTTTGGCCATTAACTACCCATTCTTCGCCATCACGAATGGCTTTCGTAGATAACCCAGCCATGTCCGAACCAGCACCTGGTTCCGAAAAAAGTTGGCACCAAATGTCCTGGCCATTAACTATTCGAGGCAGATACTTTGCCTGTTGCTGTTGAGTTCCGTAGTGCATGATGGTCGGTGCCGCTAAAAAGGTTGCAACACCATTCGGTGGGCCAAAAGCGCCAGCTTCACGCCGGGCTTGAATCGCAGCTTTAGTCGGACCAGACGACAGACCTCGGCCGCCGAATCCCTCTGGCCAAGATGGGAAAGCCCAACCGGCGTCTGCCAGAAGTTGCCACCAAACACCTAGCGGCATATCAGGATCCCAATGCTCAGCGAACCATTGCGCTGCATCTATTTTCACAGCTTCTGGATTGTTTAAGTTCACGAAACCATCTTAAGAGAGGGTGACCTCAGAGAATTATTTTTCCAATCAAGATGCACACCGGCTATCTGAAACTAACTACACAAAGCAAAATAACTAGGAGCCACCAATCATCATCTAGCTGGTGCCGAACATCAACTAGGAGGTATAAACCCTGTTCCAACTACGCTCATGGTGTGTCCAAAGCCAAGTTTCATCTCCACCCTCATCATCACGTCGGCGCTGTTGATCCAAGAATCTTCGGCGGATTTCTTGAACATATGGGGCGTGCCGTCTACGAAGGCATCTATGACCCAACATCTGCCCACGCTGATGAGTATGGGTGTAGGTCAGACGTCCTGTCGGCCCTAGATGAACTTGATTTCACCGTCATGCGTTACCCAGGGGGCAACTTCGTTTCGAATTACCACTGGCGAGATGGAGTTGGCCCCGTTCAAGAGAGACCCACTCGCCGGGACTTGGCATGGGGAACGATCGAACCAAACACTTTTGGTACCAACGAGTTTTTATCTTTGTGCGAGCGAACTGGGTGGTCTCCGATGTTTGCTGTGAACCTAGGAACAGGATCTCCGGAGGAAGCTGCAGATTGGGTCGAGTACACCAATGGCCAATTGGCAACAGACATCACTAAGCAACGCGAACTCGATCAATCGTCAAATACATCAAAGGTTCCGCTGTGGTGTCTCGGGAACGAAATGGATGGGCCCTGGCAAATTGGTCACATGTCCGCGTCCGAATATGGGAGTAAAGCTCGTCAGGCAGCTCACATGATGAAACTTGTCGATCCGTCGATTGAACTGGTGGTGTCGGGGACGTCCTTGCCCGATAACTCGACCTACCTCAACTGGGACCGAGAAGCCCTAGAAGCTGTTGGCGGATTCGCCGACTATTTATCTACTCATAGATACATAGACAACTACTCCGGTGACACCGCAGCGTTTTTGACCTCTGGCGCCGCGATTGATCAACAGATAGCGGAAATCGACTCGGTGTGTCGTTACGTCGCAGGTAAACGGCGCTCATCGAGGCGGCCTTTTATAGCGTTTGATGAATGGAATGTTTGGTATCGCACTCGGAATAGAGACGGCATGTGGGCTGACGGAAATTTCCCTGCTCACCTAGTCGAGGAGGTGTACGACCTCCAAGACGCACTTGTTTGTGCACAGTTTTTGATGAGTTTCATCCGAAATGCCGACGTGGTGAAAATTGCCAATATCGCCCAGATTGTGAATGTCATAGCACCCGTCCTTACCGATGGTGATCGTTTGCTGCGACAAACCATTTTTGAGGCATTGGCAATGTTTGTGAATCGTCGAGAAGGTCGGGCACTTCATCTGGGTTATGAAGGGTTGACGGTGGGGTCACCTGATTTCGGAGATGTCGCAATGGTGGATGGGGCAGCCATACTGAGCGACAACGGAGAGTTGCACGTCTATGCAGTGAACCGCTCAGTTGATGGCGCCGTTGACTTAGAAATTAATCTGTCTGGGGCACATCTCCACGTTGTTTCTAGTGAGATCTTGCATCATCCAACCCCATCAACACAGAACACTTGGGAGAACCCGCATGCTGTGCAGCGGAGTGCGTTTGAAACGTCAGACGATGCTGCCCCTTTGGTGCAACTCCCTCCGCACAGCTTCTTCGCTGCCACGTTCAAAGTGACGTGAAAAGACCAGTCTTACGATGGTTGGTTGTGCGTCATTGAGCTTTGGGTAGAACAATGAATACGAACGCTATGTAGTGAAGTGATGCAGCTGCCACCGTGAACGTGTGAAATATTTCGTGAAAACCAAACTTGTGTGGCCAAGGGTTAGGTCTTTGGGTAGCAAATATCACAGCGCCAGCCGTGTACAACATTCCCCCGGAAAGAAAAAGGATGAACCCGACAACTCCAAGTTGTTGCCAAGCATCCTTGATGACCGCGAGCAGACACCAGCCGACGATTAAATACGGGGCCGCGACAACCCATTGGGGGGAGTGAGAGAATCGGATGCGTATTAAGGCGCCCAACAAGGCGCCGCTCCACACCATGGCTAGTACCAGCTTCGCGGCCCAAGGGGACAGTACGAAGACTGCCACGGGCGTGTAGGTCGCTGCGATAGCGAGGAAAATTGTCACGTGATCAAACTTTTGGAGTCGTCGATGGTTGACGGCCCCCCAATTGACTCGGTGATACAACGCCGATACTCCAAATAAAGCAACTATCGCCAGTGTGTAAAGAGCTGTGACCAGTCGGGGCCATACTCCTGGGGCCGAGACAACCACAATTGGGGCGAGTGTGATTGAAGCTACAAAAGCAGCCCGATGTGATACTCCCCGAAATAGAGGTTTGGTATCAGTGGTGGTCAATGGTGATCCGTGAAGTTGTTAGTTGGGTGGTTACGGATATTGGGTGGTTTGCCATTAGATAGGAAGTCCATAGTTCGTGGCGTGGTTCAATTTCGGAACTTCCGAATAGAGGAACCTCATCCTATGGCGTGGAATTAAGGGCGTTGGGCCTTAGCGTCTTTCAACGGATCGGTCTATGAATATCTCTCAACATTTCCTTTATAAGTGGCAACTATTAGCGCTGGCAAGCTGGTTACGGTGCGGTCGTCGCGGCATTATCGAGGCGGTTACTGGGGCCGGGAAAACAAATGTTGCCCTTCAGGCTGCAGCTGACGCCCACAGACGAGGTCTGTTTGTGTTGGTCGTCGTTCCCAGCCGTGTCCTTATGGAGCAGTGGTCAGAGAGTCTTAAGAAAGCGCTGCCCCAGTGCGTTATTGGGCGTCTAGGAGACAGCTTTAGTGACCGAGCGGATGATTGTGATGTGTTAGTCACAACTCGACATTCTGCGAGCGCTAAGAAACCACTGCCGCCGGGAGATCTCGGTGGCCTCTTGATCGCAGACGAATGCCATGGGTTTGGTGGAGCCACTTTACGTAAATCGCTCATCCATGAGTACGAAGAGCGCTTAGGACTAACTGCAACTCTTGAACGCTCTGATGACGCAGTCGAAAAGACGTTGGTCCCCTATTTTGGTGGAGTTTGTTACAGATACGATTTCGGTCAGGCCATTGCTGATGGAGTCTGTGCACAACCGCGAGTCGCTTTTGTAGCAGTGCCTTTGGCTAAAGAAGAACGAGATGAATACGATCTGATGGAAGCTGAGTTAGTTGCGGCTCGGCAAACATTACGCGCGATTCCCGATATGCCTCAGGAGCCTTTTGGAGCTTTTCTGGCTGCCGTCAGCTACTTAGCTGAGAACGATGCAGGACCAAATGGCAAGGCTGCCACCACTTACCTCGATTCATTTTCAAAGCGCCGTGAAATTGTTGCAACAAGCCGCTCAAAATATGAAGTTCTTTCAAATTTCTCATCAGTAATTCTTGAAGCCTCGGGCGCGCTCATCTTTACCCAAACTGTAAAAGCAGCGAACCACGCAATTAACCGGTTGGACCCGCTACTCGGGATCGAAATTATTACCGGCGACACTGCTCGATTGGAACGCGAAACCATCTTGAACGATCTTCGAGATGGAAAGCTTGACGCAGTAGCTGCGCCCAGGGTCTTAGATGAAGGAATTGATGTCCCAGACGCCAACCTCGGGGTTGTCGTAAATGCCAGCCGAACACGAAGGCAAATGATCCAACGCATGGGCCGGATCCTTCGTTTGAAGCAATTAGGCGTTGGAGCCCGATTTGTTGTGTTGTACGCCAGCGACACCTTGGAGGACCCAACAGCGTCCGAACGTGACGGGTTTATGGAGGAAATTGAAGCTATTAGTGAGTCATCTCGAATTTTTGGGATAGGCGAACAAGATGATTTGGTTTCATTCCTTAACTATTCGGGTCCCGAGGAGTTGATTGTTCCAGAGAAGATTGGCCCAATGAATTCAGTGAAAGAGATCCCTGACAAGCTTGACGCTGTAGATAAATACGCGTGGTTAAGTTACTTAGGTTGGAGCGAAGAAACTGACGCCCATAGAGAAGCTTGGGATGACCCTCCTATCTCATCACCGGACCCGTTGTATCTTGATTTTGATGTCTTAGAACTACCAGAAATTGCCCGACAAAAAGTCTCTCCAAAAAAGGAAGCGAGACTGTCAACTGGTGAACAACCAGTGACGATGAGCAAAATAGATGGAAACTTTGTGTTGAGATGTACAGGATGCGACGCAACCTCGGAGCCCACACCGTTTCGCTGGAAGGCCCTAGAAGCCACTGTTGAGTGCAGTTGTCTTTGGTAGCGAATGCCAAACACAGTTAGACAGGAACTTCTCTGTGTAAGACTGTCCGGGTCTAGTTGCCGCAAATCGGAGCGAGTCTTGGAATGTCCATCGAGTTTCCGATGGAAGGTCGTTGGTTAACCTTTAGGTTTGATTGTGTGAGTAAACGAATCTGGCGTTATGCGCTACTCATTATTCTCGTTGCCTACATTTGGGCGGCAGCTCGAGCAATTCTGTAGTTCAGTTCTATAGCCCGAGCCTGTTATCGCTCTTCTCGTCGATAAGCCAAACCAAGAGCTGCTGGAGCCGGAGATGGGCGCTTACGAGCCTGAATTGAAATGATGAGAAGAATCAGAAGAGTAAGTACATATGGGAGCATCGACAGAATTATCGGTGAAAAATCAACCCCGAAGGTTTGGAGGCGGGTTTTTAGTGCCAAAGTTCCACCGAAGAGCAGAGCCCCCCAACCAACACGACCAGGACGCCAAGCCCCAAAAATGACAAGAGCTACAGCTATCCATCCCCGACCTGCGGTTACACCCTCCGCCCATTGAGGGGTGATACTTAAAGTCAAATAGGCTCCAGATGCCCCAGCTAAAGCACCACCCGCGGCAACAGCAGAAAGGCGCAATCCCAAGACTGAATGCCCAGCGGAATCAGTAGAGGACGCAGATTCCCCAGCGGCTCTTAGAGCTAGACCGAGGCGAGTTCGTGAAAGGGTCAGACTTACTGTGATCCCTAGAACCAGTGCTAAATAGACGATTGGGGCTTGGCTAAACAGAATTGGACCCACCCACGGCCAATCAGATAAAGATCCCCACTCAACGGGCACCAGCTCTGCGCCAGGTGGTAACCCGACATAGCTCTTGCCTAAATATGCAGCTAGGCCTACCCCTAAAATTGTAAGTGACAAGCCAGACACGACTTGTTCCGCTCCTAAACCAACAGTAAAGAACCCGTGAACCGAAGCCAACAGAGCTCCACTGAGCATTGCGATCACTAAAGCGAGCCAAGGATTCTGAAATTCGACTCCAGCTATAAAGGCAGTGACCGCGCCAATAGCCATCATGCCCTCGACGCCTAGATTTAATACGCCAGCTTTTTCGGCTAATAACTCGCCAAGAGCTGCCAGATAGAGAAGCGCACCGAAAGAAACCGTTGCGAAAAGGAGACCGACTAATGAGGCTTCGTTCATGATTTTGCCTCCTCGGTTGTTGGTCTCGAATCGCCATCGAAAGAAATCGCGTAGCGGCTAAAGACACCGGCGCCTATTGCCCCAAATAAGACAAATGCTTGGAGAATTGTTGAGACCGAGGACGAAACACCCAGTGTCTGAATGCTCTGGCCGCCAATCTGAACTGCCCCAAAAAGTATGGCTACCGCAGCCACGCCGGATGGCCGCATAAGTGCCAACGCCGCGACAATGATCCCCGCGAATCCAAAACCATTTGAAATAGTTTCTGTTAGACGATCAGCGGTGCCCGTTAATTCAACGCCGCCTGCTAACCCGGCTATGGCGCCGCTCAGAACTAGAACCGTTAAGACTTTCTTGGGAAGCGAGATTCCGCTATATCTGGCCGTAGCTTCTGACGAGCCAGCAATTCTCAGCTCGTAACCCCAAGCGGTGTAACGCACTGCGACAGAGGCCGCAATAATTACAGCAGCAGCGATAAGTAGACCGAAGTGGGCGCGGCTGAAGAGGGTTGGTAGCCGAGCTTGATCAGGCAACATTGGAGCTAGGGGAAAGTTAAATGAATCAGGATCTTTCCAAGGCCCGTGAATTAGCCATTGCACTAGGCGAATTGCCACTTCGTTAAGCATCAGAGTTGTGATGATTTCGTTGACGCCGAGCTTGGCGCGCGCAATCGCTGGCCCAATAGCAAGGATCGCTCCTCCGCCTATAGCGCCAACCAGCATCATTACGATGAGGATCAAACCAGGCCAATCACCACCTATACGGGCAACCCACGCAGCCCCTATTGCTCCTGCCATTATTTGGCCTTCGGCGCCAATGTTCCAAAGTCCCATAGAGCCCGCAACGGCTACCGCCAGCCCCGCCAGCCCCAAAGGGACGGCGCGATTGAGCGTTATAGACCAAGCGTCTGGATCTCCTAAAGAGGCTTCGAACATCCTGGAATAGATCTTCACAGGGTCATGGCCAGCTCCTAGAAGAAGCAATATCCCTACAAATAAGGCGATAGCTAGGCCTATGCCGAATGCCAGCGGTTGTCCACCGGGAAGTGGTTGCTCTCGTAGGTTCAACCTAGGACGCCTCATGGTTTTGACGCGGCCTGGGTGTCAGAAAGCATTGCCATACCAACTTCTTGTCGCGAGGCAGTTCGAGGATCAAATTCACCGCGAATTAAGCCGCCTTCCATTACGAGAAGTCGGTCGCTTATTGCGAGAAGCTCATCGAGATCTTCGGAGATCATCATCACTGCTGCACCTGAATCTCGCTGCGCAATTAGTAGCTCTTGGATGGCCTTTACCCCTTTCACATCAAGGCCTCGCGTTGGTTGTGAAGCAACCACGACAGCAGGCTGTCCATCTAGTTCTCGACCTACTAATAGCCGTTGAAGGTTTCCACCCGAGAGAGAAGCGATGGGACCACTTAGATCCCCAGCCCTCACTCCAAAGCGACTGATTATGTCAGTGCAATAGGAGAGAGCTTTTTCAGCCAAAATAAAGGGGCCTTTTCGTTGCTGGCGGTAGACGCGAAGAATCGCGTTGTCGGTTATGGAAAGACGAGGCGCCAAACCCACACCTAGGCGATCTTCAGGTATGTATGCCAGCCCTGACTGAAATCGGTGGTGCGGGCTTTCTATTGTTATGTCACTGCCGTTCATAGTTATTGTTCCGCTATTTGAAGGCCGCAGCCCTGCAATAACGTCTGCTAATTCCCGTTGTCCGTTGCCCGCTACACCAGCAATACCAACGATCTCTCCGGAACGGATTTGAAAATTAATCCCTGAGAATGCGTCGACTCCTCGGTCGCCTTGGGCGCTCAAGTTTTCGAGTTCCAGTAGGGGGTGGCCAGGACTTGATGCTGTCTGTCGATTAGCGATACTGGGAGATGCGCCGACCATGAGACGTGCTAGCTCATCTTGATTAGTTGTCGCCATGGGTAAGGAGTTAGCAACTGTCTTACCCTGCCTAAGAACAGTGGCCTCATCACAGATTCCAGAAATTTCATGCAACTTGTGGCTGATAAAGATAATCGATCGCCCATCGTCCGCCATCCGACGCAAAATCTCGCCTAACTCATCAACTTCACTCGGCGTCAAAACAGTGGTGGGCTCGTCCAAAATTAGAACCTGTGCGTCGCGCCACAACACTTTTAATATTTCGACCTTTTGCCGCTCTCCCATAGAAAGTTGCCATAAGGGTTGTGATGGATCGACCTGTAAACCGAACTTGGCGGCCATTTCGGCCACGTTGCTTTCAACTTGTCCAGTTTTGATTATTGATGGAGCTGATCCCAGGACAACATTTTCTGCAACGGAGAAGGAAGGTATTAAACGAAACTCTTGGTGGACCATCCCAACTCCGGCTGACAATGCATCAGCTGGATTTCGAAATTGGTGTGAACATCCATGAATCTTTAGCTCCCCACTATCGGGCCGGTACACCCCAGCGAGAATGTTCATGAGGGTTGACTTACCTGCTCCGTTCTCACCTAGAAGGGCGTGAATTGAACCACGTTGTACGGCAAGTTCAACTCCAGCGTTTGCAACAATTCCGGGAAATCGTTTCCACACCTCAGTCAATTCGACTGAGAAGGGTTCTTTGTCGCTAATGGGTGGGGGTTGGGTCATTTATGGGAATACCTGCTTTGCACAAACGCGTTAGCGGCGCCGACGTGGGTAATCCTCGCCGGCGCCGCTTCGTGTTGTTAATTGCTAACTAACTCAGCCAGTCGACCCAATGACGCCTTGAACGAAGAAACTCATTCCAAGCATTGCGCCATCGTCCATGACTTCACCAGCGCCTAAGACTTCATTGCCATCTTGGTCCATGATTGGACCAGTAAATGGATGAAGGTCGCCTGCAACAATCGCTGCCTTTGCGTCCATGACTTGATCAACCACAGATTGGTCAACGTCGCTTGCTATTGGAGCTAGATCCACGATGCCGTCTGCCATTGAGCCCCAGTAGGAGGTCGGAGCGTAGTTACCGGCTTTTGCGTCTTCGATTATTTCGACGTATCGAGGACCCCAATTCCAAACAGGTGCTGTCAGGAAAGCATTTGGAGCGAAAGCACTCATGTCAGAGTTGTAGGACACCCAGCGTGCACCCGCTGCTTCAGCTTTTTCGCCAGCAGCTGTTGAGTCTTGGTGCATAGCGATTACGTCAGCACCTTTGTCTAATAACGCCTGGGCAGAGTCACCTTCAACTACTGGGTCAAACCAGGTACTGGTCCAAATGACTTCCACTTGGGCGCTTGGGTTAGTGGCTTGCACACCGAGAGTGAATGCGTTGATTCCTCGTATTACCTCAGGAATTGGGAAGGCAGCTACATAACCAATTAGATCTGAACTTGTTGCTGCTCCGGCAACCATTCCAGAGAGATAACGTGGCTCATACATTCGGCCAAAAGTGTTGCCAAAGTTGCTGTCGTTCATCTTGTAGCCGGAGACGTGTTCAAAGACCACGTCGGGGTATTCGTCAGCTAATGCCAGCATGTCATCCATGTATCCGAATGATGTACCGATGATTATGTTGTAACCCTGGTCAATGAAATCACGAACGTAGTTCGCAAAGTCTGCTGTTCCTTCTGGGACCGCTTCTACATAAGCAGTCTCGATACCGGTTTCATTTTCCGCGTATTGTCGACCTTCGTCGTGTGCATAAGTCCAACCAGCATCGCCAACTGGTCCTACGTATACAAACGCAGCTTTCGTATCAGCATCGTCGTCTGATCCGCAGCTTGTTAATACAAAACCCAGCCCGATACAGACTGCCAGTAATGCTGCAATCTTCCTCCGCATTTCTACCGCCCTATCTCTAATTTTTCGACTTCGAACCCCCGCATCTTGTCACATTCTGGGAGAGCGGTGAGCCCACTGTAGAAAGAGTTAGTAAAGCTGAATCGTGGAAGTGATTAGCTTTTAAATTATGGCGACGTTGCGGAAAATTTGTTTAGTCAGATCCGGTCCAGCCCGCAAAAGCATCGATCGTGGCATAAACATCGCCTAGTGGATATAACACTGGGGAAGTGCAACCGTTCGCCATATAAGTTTGCACTGCTTGCCGTGCTTCTTCAGCCGTGCCGGAAGCTGTGAGCATTTGCACAATTTCATCGGGCACCAGTTTTGCCGCAGCCTCGACCTGCTCATGCGTTGCTGGCCAAGTAAGTACTTCACCTACTGATTCGAGTAATGATTTGGGTACTCCTGAGGCTTCCATGATGTGAGGTTGTTGACCCAAATATTGGGCAACCATATTTCTGGCCATGTTCAAAGCTGTAGTTCTGTCTTCGTGAACAGAACAAACTACGAGCTGTGGCCGATCAAGGTCATTAATTGAGCGACCACTTTTTGTTGCACCTCGCTCTAAAGCGTCCATTGCTCGGGCGTTGTAATCGGGAGAAACTAGATAGTTCAAAACGACCCCATCAGCGATTTCGCCAGTGAGTTCCATCATCTTCATGCCAGTTGCCCCGATGTAAATCGGTACGTCCTTCGGTTTGCGTTCTTGGTACACGTAATCCAATTCAACTCCGTCCAGTTGTACGAAGTCTCCGTCGAAGGTGACGGTTTCGTTTGCGAGAAGTGCCCGCACAGCTGTAACTACTTCTCGCATAACTTTTAAAGGTCGGTCACGTGAAACTCCGACTTTGGAGGCCAAGGGATCCCACCAGGCTCCCAGTCCACATAAAATTCGTCCTGGTGCTAAATCATCAAGAGTTGCGAACATTGAGGCGAGCCGGGCTGGGTTGCGTGTCCACACATCCACTACACCTGAACCGATTTTGATTGTTTCTGTTGTCGCCGCGAAAGCCGCCATTGGCACAGATGCCTCGCGAACTAGCCGAGAATCGGCCTGCCAAATTGCATCAAATCCGCTTTTTTCAGCGTATTTAGCGAATTCGATTCCTTCGCTAATCGCGTGAGCATCTTGCAGGTATAAAGCTGGTCGATTCACGAGATCTCCCATCGGATAGTAGTTAGTGAACATTAACGAAATCTGAGGGTAAGAAGAATCACTAGCTATTTTGCGGGCGAATCGGTTCAATAAAGATATGGCTTTGCCAAATAGTTCATCTGTGCTGATCAATGGGGAACGGCTTCTTGAACGTATAGCTGAACTTGCTCAAATTGGAAAAATCGAAGGCACCAAAGGGTGTTCGCGGTTGGCGTTCAGTGATGCTGATCGCGGAGGGCGTGATCTGGTTGTTACATGGATGCGAGATTTGGGCCTGACAGTCACAATTGATGCCGTAGGAAATGTTGTTGCTTCCACCCATTTAGATGGCGCTTCCGGAGCGGTAATGGCTGGATCTCATATTGACACCGTGGGTACTGGAGGCCGATACGACGGAAACCTTGGTGTCTTAGCCGGACTAGAGGTTATCGAAGCAGCAATCGCGACGGGAGTTGAACTCAAACGTCCTCTGGCTGTGGCTTTCTTTTCTAATGAAGAAGGTTCACGTTACCCACCAGACATGATGGGGAGCCTTGCTTACGCAGGCGGTATGAGTGTTGAAGCTGTGCTTGAAGTTGAGGGCGCAGACGGCACTGTTGTTGGTGAGGAACTTGAACGTATTGGTTATCGAGGGGCCGCTCCATGTCCGGGTGTCGCGCCGCACGCTTTTGTTGAGTTGCATATTGAACAAGGGCCGGTTTTGGATAACGAAGACATACAAATTGGAGTTGTTGAAGGGGTACAGGGTATTTCGTGGACAGAACTGACCTTGATTGGTCAGTCGAATCACGCGGGTACAACTCCGATGTCGCTTCGTCGAGACCCCATGCGCGTAGCCGCCGAGGTGGTAGTAGCGGCCAGGTCTATAGCGACAGAAATGGGAGGCACGCAAGTAGCCACTGTTGGTTCGCTGAATTTGCATCCAAACCTGGTGAACGTGGTCCCAGCGAGTGCGACCATGACTGTCGACCTTCGCAACACTGACGAGGCCGTTTTACAACTAGCTGAAGAACGACTTCGCGACCATGTAGCAGCTCTTGTTGCTGATGAAGGTATAACAGTTGAATCGAGATCACTGGCGCGCTTCGAACCGGTGGAGTTTGATAACAGGATTGTTGAGCAGATTGAACAAATAGCGCAACAGACTGGTCTTTCAACAAAGCGCATGCCCTCTGGGGCTGGACATGATGCTCAAATGATGGCGCGTATTTGTCCCACTGGAATGATCTTTGTTCCTAGCTTGGATGGCATTAGCCATAACCCCGCTGAGCACACTGATGACGCAGATTTGATAGCCGGAGCACAACTGCTTAGCGACACAATGCTTGCATTGACTGAGGTTGACTGGTGAGGACACTGCGAGTGGGTGCAGCTCAATTGGGGCCAATAGCTAAAGACAACACAAGAAATGAGGTCGTGGATCGGTTGGTTACCTTGATGAAAGAAGCAAGTGACCAGGGTTGTGAATTAGTCGTGTTCCCGGAGCTGGCCCTCACCACCTTTTTCCCGCGTTGGTATTTGGATGATGTTCCCGAGGAATTGAACTCGTATTACGAAACTGAAATGCCTGGTCCGGAAACGCAAAGACTGTTTGATCAGGCGAAATTACTCAGCATTGGTTTTTATCTTGGGTACGCCGAATTGACCTCAGAAGGCCGGCGCTTTAATACTTCGATTCTTGTAGACGAAAACGGTTCGCTTGTAGGTAAATATCGCAAAGTGCACTTACCTGGCCATGAAGAACATGAACCAGAGCGTCCATTTCAACATTTGGAGCGCCGCTACTTCGAAGAAGGACCTGATGGCTTTAGTGTTTGGGAAGCTTTCGGCGGTGTCATGGGTATGGCCTTGTGCAATGATCGTCGTTGGCCCGAGACGTATCGAGTTATGGGACTCCAAAACGTCGAGATGATTCTTATTGGGTACAACACCCCACTGCACTACGCCCCTGATCCATCTCAAAATCCGTTGCAGTCATTCCATAACCACTTGGTTATGCAGGCAGGCGCTTATCAGAACGGGACTTGGGTTATTGGGGTCGCAAAAGGAGGCGTCGAAGAGGGAGTCGATTCTCTAGCTGAATCAGTCATCATCGCTCCCTCGGGTCAAATCGTGGCTCAAGCTAAAACCAGTGGTGATGAACTTTTGGTAGCGGACTGCGATCTTGACTGGTGCAAGCACTATAAGGACACTCTTTTTGACTTCGATCGTTATCGACGACCTGAAATGTACGAATTCATAACGAGGCAGAAAACGGACCAATGACGTCATTCCAATTGAACGGCCAACCGGTGAGCGTTTCTGAATCGCACCACCACCTGTTGGGAGCGTTGCGAGATGAACTTGGAGTGATTTCAGCCAAAGATGGCTGTGCACCCTCGGGTCAGTGCGGAGCGTGCACGGTTTTAGTCGGGGACAAAGCCAGAGTTGCTTGCCAAACCTCTTTAGAACGAACTGACGGCGAAAATGTCACCACACTCGAGGGGTTCGACGAGGCAGAGCTTCAACGTTATTGCGATATTTTTGCTGCACATGGCGCGCTGCAATGCGGTTTTTGTATCCCTGGGATTTTGGTTCGGGCAAAAGCGCTCATAGAAAAAAAGGGCCAAGCTCTCACCCGAGACGAAACAGCTCGCCACCTCGGAGCTCATTTGTGCAGATGCACTGGGTACATCAAGATTCTCGATGCCATTCTGGACATAGCTTCGGGAGTGAACAGAGAACCACAGCCGCCTAAAGGTGTTGGGTCCCGAGGAACTAAATACGAAGCAGATGTTTTAGCGGCTGGAGTGCGACCGTTTATTGATGACATGCGGGTAGATGGCCTGCTCCACGGTGCGCTGAGGTTGGCGGATCATGCACGAGCTGATGTCATCGCAATTGATGTACAAGCTGCGTTGTCGGTAGAAGGTGTAGCTGGGGTTTTCACAGCAGCGGATATACCTGGAGAAATCAGGGTTGGATTAATCCACAAAGATTGGCCAGTAATGATTCCAGTAGGCGGCCGCACTTCATTTCTGGGAGATGTACTGGCAGTAGTGGTTGCTGACGATCGAAAGACAGCTGTGGAAGCAGCGGCCTTAGTGCAGGTCGAATGCCGAGTCCATGAGCCAATGACTGACCCGGTCAGAGTTGTCGATAGTGACGAAGATGCTGTCTGGGGACTAGAAGGAAACATCCTTTCGAAATCTGCATACCAGAGAGGAGATGTTGATTCGGTCTTGGAACAATCTGCGCATGTCGTGAGTGAAACTTTCCAAACGCAACGAGTTGAACACGCATTTCTGGAACCTGAATCAACACTTGCAGTACCTACCGACGGAGGCCTTTACGTATACACCGGGGGTCAAGGAATCTGGGATGATCGAAATGACATTGCCCGAGTTTTAGATCTTGATCCATCCCTAATTACTACTGAACTTGTAAGTAATGGTGGAGCCTTCGGCGGTAAAGAGGACATGTCGAATCAGGTACACACAGCGTTATCTGCGTGGCTCCTGGGAAAACCCGTTCAGATCACGCTCTCTAGAGAGCAATCATTGCTTATGCATCCGAAGCGTCACCCGATTCGAATGACATACGAAGCCGGGTGTGATGAAAAAGGGAAGCTGACAGGCCTTCGAGCCAGAATGTTGGGAGACTCAGGACCCTACGCGTCGGTCGGTATGAAAGTCCTAGAGCGAGCTGCTGGCCACGCAACTGGTCCTTATGTGCTCCAGGCTGTAGATGTTGAAGCGATTGCAGCTCGAACTAATAACTCGGTCTGCGGCGCTTTCAGGGGTTTTGGTGCCAACCAAGCTCAGTTTGCTATGGAAGGCATAATCGACCGGCTAGCCGAAAAAGTTGGTATCAGCGGCTGGGAAATGCGATCCCTCAATGTCGTGAACCCTGGAGACATTTGGGGTCCCGGCCAGATAATGGACGATGGGTGCCTGGGTGCTCGAGCTTGTCTAGACGCAGTGAAACCTGCATATGACCAGGCAGTCAAGGATGGGTTGCCAGTCGGAATTGGTTTGGGCCTGAAAAACTCAGGACTTGGAAATGGTTTTGATGAAATAGCAAAAGCCGTCGTCAGATTCGAGGTAGACGGAACCGTAGAAGTTCGACATTGTTGGACTGAGATGGGCCAAGGAGTGCATAACGTCGCTCTCCAAGTTGCAGTCGAAGAACTGGGTGTTGCGGCGGAACAGATAAAGGTAATAGTTGATTCGACTCGGGAATTGGGTGCGGGGCAAACGACGGGAAGTCGCGGCACCCTTATGGGAGCCGGGGCAGTTCAGGACGCTTGCCGAAATGCATTACTTGACGGTTGCCAAGTGGGTCTCGATTACGAAGGCAGCTATCGAATTAATTGGACTAATTCGCTCAGCGAAGGCTTGGAAAATCCGGTTATTCACTCAACCTTTGGGTATGCATCGCAACTGGTAGTCCTTAACCCAGATGATGGAGAAGTCAGGAATGTGGTTGCAGCTCATGACGTCGGTCGTGCTGTCAACCCAATGTTGTGCGAAGGCCAAATTGAAGGAGCAGTGCACATGGGTCTCGGCTACGCACTTACTGAAGGCTTCCCAACCGACTCATCCGGAAGACCTACAAATACAACGTTTAGAAGCCTGGACATCATCCGACCGAAAGATATGCCACCAGTCGATGTCATCATTATCGAGTCCCCCCAGCCCGGTTCACCGTATGGGATCAAAGGGGTTGGAGAAATAGGTTTGGTCCCGACGGCGGGAGCTGTTGCTGCTGCCATGCGGTCGTACGATGATTCCTGGCCCACCGAGTTGCCAATACGGAATTTAGCCAACCGTGAACGGGCTGACGCGTGGACTTGACTGATCTCCGTCCAAACGAGACAAGAGGGCTTGTATGCGCGCACCATCACTTATACAGCTCGCTAGCTCGCGGAATGCCAGCCCCCCCACGAACGCCTTCATCTTTTCGGGAGATCTTGGAACTTGTCTGGTGGAGGTTGGATCAAGCACTAGATCTGGAAATGTTGGAATGGTCAGCAAAATTAGGGGCGCTCGAAGCGATCGAATCGGGCACCACGGCAATAATCGATCATCACGAATCCCCTAACGCCATCGAAGGGTCGCTGGATGTAATTGCAAACGCATGCGCGGAGATAGGGATCCGCTCAGTTTGTTCTTACGGAGTCACTGATCGCCATGGACCGGATGGGGCAATAAGAGGCCTAGAAGAAAACGCTAGGTTTTTATCTAGTGGTAGGCGTGGCATGGTCGGCATACATGCAGCCTTTACCTGCGAAGACGAGACTCTTGTAGCTGCAACCGAGATGGCGGCTCATTTTGGAGTCGGTGTTCATATCCACGTTGCAGAAGGTGTGGATGATCTGGGTGTAGAGCATCGATTAGCGGATTTAAGTCAAGATAATTGGCTCTTGGTTCATGGTGTCCAATTACCAGATGACCACGAATTACGGGGAACAATTATTCATAACCCGCGGTCGAATATGAATAATTCAGTTGGTTATGCGGCACCCCAACGATTCAAGCTGCCCGTTGCTTTAGGGACTGACGGTATTGGTGCTGCAATGCTTGACGAGTTTCGAGTTGCGTACGCTCGGGCACGAGAACATGACATCGCAGCAACCCCCGAAACGGCATGGGCATGGCTAGAAGGTGGATATCAGTTAGTCCCCGAAGCCCTGCAAGATCGAGTGATTTGGTCTGAGGAACCAATCGATCCATGGAGACTTGCCTTTCATACCAATATTCGACCTGAATCTGTGGAAATTGACGGTCAAGTCGTCCTTAGCGACGGAGTGGCTACTCAAATAGATCCGTACGAAGTGCGAGCCAAAGCGGCTGAACAAGCGCAACGCTTGTTTATGAAACTTGACGGTATGCCTTAACTCTTTGCAGCGTGTAAGTGTTCAAGAACCACCGATGGAGTCAAAGGAAAGGTATTCATCCAAACCCCGGTTGCATCGTGCAAAGCTGCTGTAACTGCGGGGGCATAGGTTATGTAGGGCATTTCGGAAACACCCCTGGCCCCCCAGGGTCCAAGAGGGTCGGCTGCTTCCAATATTAAGCATTCAACTTTGGTAGGGACATCGCCAATTCCGGGAATCAGATATTGGGAAAGTCGAGGGTTTAAAACTCTTCCCTCCTCGACGACGAGCTGTTCGCTTAGCGTGTAGCCATGTGCCTGGGCAATGGCGCCTTCAATTTGGCCTTTTAACATTTGAGGATGAATAGCCTTGCCGACGTCATGAATTGATAGCACCCGGTCTACTCGTATGTGCCCAGTACCGACATCCACAGTTAGATCAACAGCCTGTGCCATGTAGCCGTAACAAAAATTGGGTTGCCCGACTCCAGTATCTGGATCGAGTGGTTCCGTTGCTGGTGGTTTATACCGAAAGTGGCCCATAGCGGGTCTGGCCCCATCAGCCCACGCCTTTTCAGCTTCCTCCACGGCACCCAACACTGAATTGCCCGCCATGAATGTCAACCGCGAAGCTGAAGCTGAACCTGAGTCACCGCTAGTGGCAGTATCGCTATAGGTGGCGTCAACATTGCTGATATCGATGTCTGCTGCATCGGCCACCATTTGGATGAGAGCGGTATGGACACCTTGACCAACTTCTGCAGCGCTGTGAAACAGCTCAATCCGGTTGGGACGATCCGAATCAAAGTCACCATGAAAAACGACATCAGCTTCGCAGGCTTCTGGGAATCCGAAACTGAAGCCAACATTCTTCATCCCAACTGCATAACCGCGGCCCCGTTTTAACTGGTCTAGTTCAGGTGGCAGCGAGGCAACAGGTTGGAATGGAGCTGTCTCTGGCAACGGAGCTGAAGCTGGTGCCCTCTCGGCACATTTTTCGAGGACTCGATGAACAGCAACACCGAGAGGAAGGCCTGACTGGGTAATGCCATCAGACAGATCGGTGAGAGCATTTCTTCTGCGAATTTCTAAGGGATCTATTCCTAATTCATTAGCCAGCTTGTTTATTTGCGATTCGGCTACAAAGGCGCCTTGTGGGCCACCAAATCCTCTAAAAGCTCCACCAGGGACGCTGTGAGTGTAAATCGCCTTGCTATCTATTTGAGCATTTGGAACGTTGTATGCCCCTGCGACTGATAGGTGAAGATTTCCGAGCACTTTGTTAGACGTATAGTTGTAGGCCCCGGCGTCAAGTAACACTTCTGCCTCGACAGCGGTGATGGTTCCGTCTGCTGTGGCACCCAAGCGAGCATGGACAGTAGCTCGATGACGCTTGTGGTGACCAACGATGGACTCTTCGCGAGTCCAATTGCAATGGACAGGACGCATGATCCCCAGATCATTAAGTTTCTTCGCGGCGACGGCCATCACGATTTGTAAGCTCATGTCTTCTTTGCCCCCGAAAGCTCCACCAATTGCGGCGTATTTAACTCGGATTTGCTCAGTGGGGAGGTCGAGTGCATGAGCTATTTGCTCTTGATCTTCGTGAATCCATTGGCCTCCGGTTTCAAGAGTTACCCGTTGTTCCTCATCAATCCAAGCGGTCGCAGCTTCCACTTGTAAGTAGGCATGTTCCTGATGGGGGAGTTCGTACGTGTCTTCTATGACTACGTCTGCTGACCGCATTCCTTCAGCAATATTTCCCTTGCGAATCCGAAGCTCGTGGTACGTGTTGCTCGTCGAGTTGGGATGAACAAGAACCTCATCAGATTGAGCTTCACGTACATCAGAAACTAGAGGTAACAGTTCCCATTCGGATTTAATGAGAGATGCAGCGCCGCGAGCTTGGGCCAGGCTTTCGGCAACTACAACTGCAAGGTGGTCGGCTTCCCATCGACTCACATCACAAGGAACTGAACTCCGCCCGGTGTCATCGAGGCCAATGAAGACGGGTTGATCAAACAGAGTTAGTCCGTACTCGTTGACGGGCACATCGGCTGCAGTGACCACGGTGATAACGCCGCGAGATTTAAGGGTTTCAGTGAGATCGAGATTGACTAGGCGTGCATGCGGTTGGTTGGTGAATATCACCACTGCGTGCAAAGCATTCTCTGGGACACGATCTGCTGGGTACGTCGCCGAGCCAGTGACTTTGTTGGTTGCGTCAATACGTTGAGGGGTTGTCCCGACTGACATCAGCTTGACTCGCTATTGACTGATAAACCGTTTAGAGCTTCAACTATGGAGTAATACCCAGTGCATCGACATAGATTGCCGGCAAGTCCGGCCTGAATATCTTCGTCTGACGGCGAGTCGTTTTCGTCGCACAGAGAAGCAGCTGCAACGAGAAAACCAGGCGTGCAAAATCCGCATTGGACAGCGAATTTATCTAAGAATTTTGTTTGGACGGGGTGAAGATTTTGTCCGTTAGCTAGTCCTTCGACTGTTACAACCGAACCTCCATCTGCTTGTGCAGTTGGGATAAGACAACTTGTTACTGCGGCACCATTCAGTTGGACCGTGCACGCGCCACACTCACCCTCAGCGCAGCCTTCTTTTGTGCCGGTGGAAGCATTGGCACGCAACCATTCCAGAAGTGTTGAGTGGTCACCGATTTCGGCAGCGACGTTTGAGCCGTTGATCGTGCAAGACACCGACGTAGTTGTCGACAGAGCTTTCTGAGGAGGGGTTGGTCGTGCAGAAACCCATCCCAATAATGGGGTACTCCGGGGTTGAAGTGTGGAAAATTTCGAGAGGTTTATCAACGCGCGACGGAGAGCAGTCTCTGTAACCGCTGTCCGATAGACGGCACTCGCGCGGAGATCGTCGATTGGTGATATTTCGTTCGCAGCGATTCGAGCTGCAGTAGCGGATGTTTCGACGTTAAGTTCTTCGCCAATCAGGTAGTCGCTGACCGCTTTTGACACGGTGACGGTTTCAGACACGCTCCCAATTGAGACATCAGCTTTCGTGATAGATGATGTTGATTCGTCAAACTTAAGAACAATTCCAGCGTGTACGACAGATATTGCCTGAGCATTTCGGTTGCCTACTTTGAACCACGTTCCAACTGTTCGGGGTCCCCATTTAGGTATTTTTATAGAACGAACTAGCTCTGACTCTCTTAATGTTGTCTGTCGAAATCCGGGAAAGAACTCTCTGATTGAGACTTCGCGTGTTCCGTGAATAGATTCGATAAGCACATTCGCGTTGAGAGATATCAAAGCTGAAATAGTGTCATTAGCTGGGCTTGCTGTGACGATGTTTCCAACGACGGTTGCTCGGTTTCGAAGTTGGGGCGCACCAATTTCTAGACATGCCATACGAAGAATGTTGAGAGCTGGGTCTAGATCCAAAGCATCAATTATCTGGTTATGTGTTACCCCACATCCGATCACTACTTCATCGGCGTCGAGGGTGATATGTGAGCAATCCTGGAGCCCCCAGAGATCTATGAGGGTTACCGGTGGGCTTTGGCCAGCATCGGCGCGTCGGGATAGATCCAATAAAAGGTCAGTAGCCCCAGCGACGGGCAAAGCGTTGGGAAGTGTCCCATATATTTCAACTGCTTCAGACCAAGTTGTAGGTCGAAGGATTTCCTTGATTCGGGTCCCTAATAACTGCGATTCGTGCAGAGACCCTTTAACAGCGGTCATTTTGTGAAAGCCCATCTTCTTTCGTCGCGAGATTGAGGGAATCTAATAAGTGGGACATTTTTAAAATTAATCATTTTGCCACCTCGAGTTCTCGATCAACGCCTGTAAACAAAACCCCTACAACTGATCTATTTTTAGGGGAGGTTTCTACCAACCCCGCGAGTCCTGCTACCCCTGTACAAGAAACATTTAGTCCAGTAACGCTAGTGGCAACGCGGTGGGTTTCAATGAGAGTTTCCTCTGAGACGACTATTGGATGGCCTCCGCTGTCCAGAGTGGCTTGTGACAGAGGTATCCAGTCGTAGGTGATGTCGTCAAGTAGACCAGAAGCTGCGCTAGCGGGCTGATCCCAGGGCCACATAAAGCTTTCTGGTGAAGCAGCGGCTTTTGTCATATCGAAATCTGGAGCTAACAAATCCCAAGCACGTTTGAGAGGAGCGCAACCTTCCACCTGAACTGGATAGATAGCAACATCAGGTAAAGCTCGTGCTGTTGCAGTACCTAAAGCTCCACCCCCCACCTGGACGAAGACAGTATTTAGATCTGAAACTTGGTCATGAAGTTCCCACCCCAAAGTTCTACCTCCGTCGAAAGCTCCAGGTGTGTCGGTCCCCTGAACGCCAAAGGGATGAGAACCTTTAGCTACGGCGTTCTTAAAATATGCGTAGCAAGGATCACCTTTCTGGTCTGGATTTGACTCACAGATTTGGATTTGTGCGCCGAGTTCTCGAAGTAAATTTATGGAAGGTTTGTCAGCCCAAGTAGGAACAAAGACTTCAATTGGGTAATTGATTGCTTTCGCGATAATTGATGCTGCTATTGCAGCGTTACCGCAACTCGCGATTGCTAGAGATCTTTTGGATGAATCTTTAATGGCACCTTCAATTGCGAGATGGAGGGCAACACCAAAAAGATGCCTGGCCTTGTGTGATCCGCCCACTGAGTTGATTTCGACCTTCACTCTGAGGTCTATATCTAAGTTAAGTGCAGCTGCTAGCTGGCTGCCGTCAAGTACTGGGGTGACCGAAAATCCCACGCCGTCAACTTTTTGGATCTCTTCATCCAGCTTTGAAACCAGGTCAACAAATTGTTGATCGCTCCATCCGGCCGCGGTTGCTCGCTCATAAGATTCGAGACGATCTCGGTACAGGACGAAAGGATTAGTCTCAGTCACGTCACTGGCGGTGCTTTGCTCCAGTTGCCTCATTGAATTCGCTAATGCGATTATCCCATTTCTCAATGAGGGGGCGTAAATCGTTCCACCAAGACTGACTTCTTCTCCGCTCGAAGTCGTCTATAGAAATTCCTTGCTGCTCAACCCAAGTGAAATAGCCGAGGTTAAAGACACGGTCTCTATTTGTTTTGTCCATTTCAAGTACGTGATCAGTGTCTAGGTCATACAAATGTGTTGCCAAAGCGATCTCGGCTTCAGCGTCGTCGAACCCTTCGACGAAGTCTCTACGCATGACTTTTTCGCGTTCTGAGTTGTAGAGCTCCGACCCATCGGTAGCGACTGTGACAATCACATCTTCTTCGCCAAGTTGCCAATGTTTTGCGGCTTTTATGGCAGCCAATATGTTGCATATGGATGAATAACCCAAATTGGTAAGTAGAGACGCCAGTTCGGGATCGATGCCTTGACCTTCTAACGCGCGCAGGCCCGCTGGGCTATTAAATACAACATCTAATTGGTCAGTTGCGTTATCTGAAATACCAACTATGAGATCGGTATTCGTGACGTTATGTATAAGAGGTACGTGCTTGTCCCCTATGCCTTGGATGTTGTGATCACCGAATCCGTTGTAAAGCATTGTTGGCACCTCGAGCGCTTCGACAGCGACGATTCGAGTTTTGTGGCTGTCCTTAAGATAATCACCAGCTCCTAAAGTCCCTGCAGACCCCGAAGCTGAAACGAAAGCTGCGAGTCGACCACTCCGAGTGGATGTCACTTCATGAAAAATTGATTCAAGCGCTGGTCCAGTTACTGCGTAATGGCCTAAGTGATTTGAAAATTCACTGAACTGGTTAAGAACCACGTTTGTTTCGTCGGCTTCAAGACGGCCACACTCATCATAAATTTCTTTGACGTTTGCCTCAGTACCAGGTGTGCGAATGACATCTTCCGGATGATCGATCCATCGATCTAGCCATTCGAATCGTTCTCGACTCATCCCTTCAGGGAGCACAGCTACTCCGCGGCACCCCATGATTTTGGATATCGCAACTCCCCCTCGTGCATAGTTACCAGTCGACGGCCAAATAGCTCGATTAATGGTGGGATCAAAGCGTCCAGTAACAAGACGCGCGACCAAACAGGAATACGCAGCAAGTACTTTGTGCGCTCCAATCATTGGAAAGCGGTTTCCTAAAGCAACAACAATTCTTGCGTCGGTTCCAGTTAACTCGGACGGTAACTCAATGTGATCGGGCACCGCTGCAGGTGTTGCTTGATTAGGTGTATTGAACCAGTGAACACGGTAAAGATTTACTGGATCAGCATCATCGGGAGCGACATTCGCTAACGCATCGAGAAGGTTCGGATCGAATGTCGAAGGGTCTCGTAGTTCGCTGAACCGTGGCAGCACAATATTGCGTTCACGAAAACGCGTCACAGCGTTAGAAAACGATTTTTCGCCTGCCGGATCAAAATCATCAAAAACTGCCAGTGGACGACTCATTCTTCCAAGATAGAGGTATGAGTCTCCAATTAGTCAACACAGACCCTGAGCATCAATGTCAAACTGTCTCTGATGGTTGAGCCCGTTGACCTACTTATAGAGGATGCTTGGCTAGTCGCCACCATGGATGACGAACGCCGAGAAATTGCTGGGGGGTGGATAGCGGTTGATCAAGGATATGTCGTTGCAGTCGGCGGAAGTTCTGATGAGCAACCAACGGCACACCGACACGTGAGCGCAAAAGGTTGTTTGGTAACCCCCGGGTTAATTAACACGCACCACCATTTGTTTCAGAACCTAACTCGTGCTTATCGGCCCATGACTTCGAAGCCTTTATTTGGTTGGCTGCAATCTTTATATCCTCTTTGGACCTCAGCGATTGATGAGGAATCGGTCTATCTCGCGGCATGGGTAGGACTTGCAGAATTAGCAATGTCTGGATGTACGACTTCAACAGATCATCATTATCTTCACCCTGTAAGGGCTGGTGATTTACTTTCAGCTGAAGTCCAAGCTGCGCTTGATTTATCGATTCGGTTCCACCCTACCTATGGGTCGATGAGCCTCTCGGTCAAAGATGGGGGGCTACCTCCAGATGATGCGGTCCGTGACGAAGATGAAATTCTTGCTGAAAGCGAGCGGCACGTGGCCCGCTGGCATGACGCTGAATTCGGAGCGATGACTCGAATCGCGCTCGCTCCATGTTCACCTTTTACTGTTACGCCAGATTTGATGCGTCGAACAGCTGAGCTAGCAGAAAAGCTGGATGTCCGACTTCACACTCATCTCGCTGAAAATTCTGAAGATGACGAGTTTTCGATAGCTCAGTTTGGTCGACGCCCCGTCGAACTTTATGAAGATGTCGGTTGGTTAACCGATCGTAGTTGGGGAGCGCATGTTGTTCGTCCTAACGATGAAGAGATAGTTCGTTTAGGTGCTGCAGGAGTCGGAATCGCGCATTGCCCGAGCTCCAACATGATTCTTTCCTCAGGTATTGCACCGGTAGTAGCAATGAGGAACGCAGGATGTCCGGTTGGCTTAGGTTGCGATGGTTCATCTTCTGCCGATGCAGGATCTCTGTGGCAGGAAGCGCGTTTGGCGATGCTCCAAGGGAAACTAGTTTCCGGGGCCTCTCAAATGGATGCCCGAATAGCTTTGGAGATAGCTACCCGAGGAGGAGCTGCTTGCCTTGGCCGGGTTGGTGAAATAGGCGAATTGTCAGTGGGAGCCGTTGGAGACATCGCAATGTGGAGACTCGATGGACCTCAATTTGCTGGGGTCCTTGATGACCCCCTAGAGGGCTGGCTTCGGTGCGGTCCATTTGCCGCCACGCACGTTTTCGTTCACGGTAAACAAATTGTCAACGAGGGAATCTTTATGAATGAGGACCTAGAGGACGTTCTTACTCGACACCAAATAGCGGCTGAACGGTTTCAACCATGAATAAACGACACGCATCGGTGTCTGATCGAAAGACTGATCACTAATGCTGCGATCTCATCCTGGGTTACAAGCTCCTGAGTACTACGTTCCGGGTTTATCTGCGGATCACGTCTCCGAGCGTTACGGAATCCCAATTGAGGAGATCGCCAAGCTCGGATCTGCAGAAAATCCACACGGGGCGTCTCCGCTCGCAAAACAAGCGGTAAAGGAACATCTCGAAGCTTTACATCTATATCCCTCTTGGACTGCTGATTCATTGCGTCAAAAGATCGCTGCTAAATATGGATTTGAATACCCCCAAGTGATTTGTGGGTCTGGGGAAACAGAAATTCTTTCGCTAATCACAAGAGCGTTTTGTCCGCCAGGCGACAAGATACAGATGCCAGGTCCCTGCTTTCCGATTTACCACCTGTTCGCTGAAGCAGAAGGCAGACTTCCAGTCCTTGTCCACGAAGCAACTGATCGACAGTCGATGGCAATAGATGTTGATACTTACATCGAGGCGATTCAATCCGACACGAGAGTCGTCTACATCACGAATCCACACAGCCCTTCAGGCACCTGGTTAGAAGAAAGCGAAGTTCGACGCATCATCGAATCAGCACCCAACTCACTAGTTGTGCTCGATGAAGCTTATGTGCACTATTCAAATACGGCCGGCTACATCTCATTAGCTCACGAATACGAAAACCTTGTCGTGCTTCGCACCTTTTCGAAGGCCTTTGGTTTGGCTGGGCTGCGAATTGGTTTCGGTATCGCCCATCCCCAAATCATTGAGAGTCTGTTGGCTGTGAAACCCACTTGGAATATGGGTCAGTTACAGATTGTGGGAGGGATCGCAGCTCTTGACGATGATCAGCATGTTGAAACGACAGTAAAAACCATCATGAATAATCGGGACTACGTGCAAACGAGATTTGATGACCTTGATCGATTTCGAATGATTAGTAACAGCCATTCCAATTTTTTTCTGGTTGAGATCCTCGATTCAGAGATCAATTCGACTGAAGTTTTTGAAGGTCTTTTGGAACGCGGCGTAGTTGTAAAAGATGGCTCGGTGTCTTTCCGGGGCCTCGAAGACCGTTTTCTTCGCTGTGATGTCAATTTTCAACAACACATGGATCGACTTGTCGATGGCCTCGCGGACCTCCCATAACTCGCCAAGTCCCACTGCCGAGCTAAGCCGCTTTTTAGTGGAGCTAGCAAATAAAATAGATTCCCGACTTCTTGATTTAGCGCACTACCGACTTGCAGATACGACTGCTGCAATGGTTTTTGGGTGTGGGTTGCCGTGGGCTCGCGCTGTAATTGATCACGCGCTTTCGTTGAATTCGACGGGCAAATCCACTGTCGTTGGTAGCTCTGGAATAAGTGCAAATCCAGTAATGGCAGCTTTAGCAAATGGAACATCGGCACATGCATTTGAGCTGGATGATGTGCATGAAGAAGCGATTAACCACCCAGGTGCTGTCGTTGTTCCCGTTGCTCTCGCCCTAGCGGAAGAGCTCAATCGGAGTGGCCGCGAACTGCTTGAAGCGATTGTCATTGGTTATGAAGCGATGGGGCGTGCAGGAATTGCCGTCGGACCCGTCAGCCACATGCTTTCGGGATTCCATCCAACCTCAATGTCTGGTGTGTTCGGAGCTACGGCAGCGGCTAGTTGTCTTTTGAATTTTGATGAGATCCAGCTAAATCACGCATTCGGGATAGCGTCGTCTATGGCATCAGGAACCATGGAATTCGTTGCTTCGGGAGGCATGACCAAACGCTTGCACGCTGGTCGAGCAGCCGAGGGTGGCTTGACGGCTGCATTACTCGCAGCACGCGGTTTCGAAGGCCCAGAAGACGGGCTCGCGGGACGATACGGATTCTGTCGAGTCTTCTCGGATGAACCACAAACTGAGCTCCTGACCGAAGATCTCGGAACCCGGTGGATGATGGATGAAATAACCGTTAAACCCTATGCAGCCTGCAGCGATATTCACCCGTTAATTCAGGCAGCGACCCAGCTTCGACTGGAATACGACATCCAAGCTGAGGATGTGCAAGAAATCCATGCTGAAGCACCTCTTAAAGCCGTTACCCAAAATGATATGGACGGAACGGCATCGGTAATGGCTGCTCAATATTCTGCTCAGTTCAATATTGCTGCAGCTTTGGTTTCCGATCCGTCAGACCCTGACACCTATAGAGAAGAACGCATTTCTGACCCGAGTCTCGCTGCGATGCAATCCAAAGTTCTGTCTATCCGTTACGCCGAAGAATTCGAAGCTACCTACGCATGGAAAATGGGAGGCCGAATCACTATCACTCTCGTTGATGGGTCAAAGCTAACCAAAACAGTTCATGGCCAAAAAGGTTCTATGCATGACCGCTTAAATTTTGATGAGCTAAGCCAAAAATTTGCTCGACTTACCGCAGGACGCGCAAATCCTCAACTCGCGGCAATCATCGAATCAACTATTGATGCTCAATCGCTAGAGAAACTCACGAAGGCACTGCGCCAAGGTGACATAAGCTAAATGAAAGAGGGGGAGAACCGTGATCGATCTAGGATTGATGATCTCCTCGGGAGCCCCGAGACGCGCAGGCGGCCCAGATCTTCCGGGTGGATTTGGCTCCATTGTTGGTCAGGCCCAGTGGGCTGAAGAACATGGGTTTAGAGGGGTGTGGGTTGGTGAAGGTCGACTCGCTACAAATGCTGTTGTCGCCATTTCCCTCATTGCCGCTAACACAAAGCAAATCAATATTGGAAGCGGCATCCTTCCGTATCGGACGCGAAACGCTGCACTTCTTGCGGTGACATGGAAAACGCTCGACGACCTAGCCCCAGGTCGAATGCGACTTGGTTTAGGAGGATGGTGGGAACCACTAGCGACTCGCTGTGGTTTGCCCAATCACCGACCATTAAAAGCTATGCGTGAAGTCATCACCGTCGTTAAAGGAATGCTGAGAGGTGATGAAGTCACCTACAAAGGTGAGTTTGTTGACGTCGATCAAGTCAAATTTGATGGACCAACCGATGATGATGGACATTCTTACCCGGTACCTATCTATATCGGAGCGGTTCGGATGGGCATGTGTCAGCTAGCTGGTGAGATAGCAGATGGTGTGTTGCTTGATTTCCTTGTTCCACCGTCATACAACGACTTAGCTATGGAAGCAGTTCGTCGGGGCGCCAAAATCTCAGGGCGATCGATGAATGATTTCGATGTGCCGCAACTAATAGCTGCTTCAGTAGATGACAAAGAACCTCAAAAGGCGATTGATGACTGCAAAGAATTCCTCACTCAATACATTGCTCAGCAGCCTCACATAGCTGAATTTTGCGGCGCTGAGCCAGAGCTTGTCGCCCGAATCCAGGAAACTCTTGGATGGCCAGCAACAAAGGCTGACATCAGACGAGGAATGGCCCTGGTATCTAATGAACTGACACAACGGGTTGCGGCATGTGGCACAACCTCACAAGCATTGGACAAAATGGTCGAATGGAATGACCATGGGTGCACCGAAGGCGTTATTACGCCGCTCGGGACAGACGCATTTGAGACCCTGGACCAGCTTGCAGGTAAAGCAAATCTTAAAAAACATGGAGGGGTGGGATGACCCAAACTGTCAAATGTGCATTGATCCAGACCACCGGCATAAGTCCGAGAGAAGAAATGATCGCCCAACAAACGCGATTGATTCGTGATGCAGCGCAGCAAGGCGCTCAAATCATCGGATTACAAGAATTAGCTACGGGACCATATTTCTGTCAAGACGAATCCGATCAATGGTTTGATTTAGCTGAACCGGTTCCCGAAGGGCCGACAACCATAGAAATGATGGCTTTAGCGAGAGAGCTTGGCACGGTCTTGGTGGTGCCATTGTTCGAAAAAGACGACAACTTTTACTACAACACCGCTGTGGTGATTGATGCCGATGGCAATTACCTCGGCAGATATCGAAAGACCCATATCCCATACGGCAAGACCTACCGCGAAAAATATTATTTCAAACCTGGCAACACCGGTTTCCCAGTTTTCGAAACCAAGTTTGCTCGTATCGGCGTATATATCTGTTATGACCGCCACTTCCCTGAAGGAGCGCGCGCGTTAGGGAAAAATGGAGCCGAAATTGTATTTATTCCATCGGCAACAGGCGGACGATCAAAAAAGTATTGGCACCTAGAACAACGCGGACACGCGGTCGCGAACGGGTACTTCGTTGCAACAAGTAACCGGGTTGGGAAAGAACCAACAGGCCCCAATGAGTTTTACGGCCATAGCTATTTTTGTGACCCCTATGGACAGATACTTGCTGAGGCTGGGGAAGAAGAGGAAGTGCTGCTAGCTGACCTAGACCTCGAATCATTACAAGCCACGCGAGTTGACTTACCGTTCTGGCGTGATCGACGACCAGAGATGTATGACGACCTCACGGCGTCATAAGAGAGAAAAATGAGAACTGCAATTACGGGCGGAACCGTTGTGACCGCAATAGACACAGTTAAGGCTGATGTCTTGATAGATGATGAGACCGTTGTTGGGGTAGTACACCCTGACTCTGATCTTTCCCAAAGTTTTTCTGCAGGCGCAGATCAAGTTATAGACGCTGAAAATAAATTGGTTGTCCCGGGCGGGATTGACGCCCACACTCATCTACAAGCCACCGGACAAATTGCACCAGTTCTAGAGACTTTTGAGACGGGTACTATCGCTTCGGCTTTTGGCGGAACGACGACCATCATCGATTTTGCTTATATGTCCGATGACGAACGACTTCCAGACGGATACGAACGACATCGAGAAGATGCTGTCGGCGAATGCGCTGTCGATTATGGCTTTCACATGATGGTTGCCAATGTGGACAAACAGTCACCAAAAGAAATGGACCTACTCGTCGAGGAAGGAGTCACAAGCTTCAAAATGTTCATGGCTTATCCGGGACGCGTCTATTCGGATGATGGGCAGATATTGCGCATGATGCAA
>CAJWBN010000001.1 GCA_913020735.1 uncultured Acidimicrobiaceae bacterium | reverse complement strand
AGCGCTGCTAAGCCCACACCCAGCCAAGAAGATCGAATCTCCGAACCTGCGCCAAGAATTACACCAACGGCGCCTACAACTCCAGCCAAGGTGAACGCAAGTTGCCGACTAGTCGGATATTCACGAAATAATGGCCCTGCAAGCACCAATAAGAGTGCAGGCTGCATCGCCACCACTGTCGACAACACCGAAACCGTTGCTTCTTGCAAAGTCGCGAAAACAAATATCAAATTGATGCCGAAAGAAAGCCCAGGCAAAGCGGTTGCTATGAAAACCTTCCGCGACAAGACCCTTCGCCTTGCTGCCAAGACAACGATGAGAAGCGGTGACGAGATACCGAAACGCACGAACGTCCCGATAAGCGGAGGTGCTGTCACCAGCTTCGTGGTAGGCGGGCCTAAGCCCCAAACCACCACAACGATTGCCATTACAACCAACGGCAACATATGAGAGGGCGCTGCTTGACCTGCCCTCGGTTCGTCATCTCTGATTTCGCTAACTGAAAAGACAGTTGGCGTCCGAGTAGCTGGTGGATTCAACTCCAGGCAACCCCGAAAGCATCATCAAACGCCAGCACTTCAGGGGGTTGTCGCGTAATGCTGCCATGGCCAGCGCCAATCGGGTACCCCAGAGGAACCATCGCCAGGGTTGCCCAGTCGTTCGGGATTTCTAAAGCCGTCTTGACTTCTTCCTCCGCTAAACAATGCAGGGTGGTCAGGACACAGCCCAGACCCTCAGTCCGCGCAGCCAACATCGCGTTCTGAACCGCTGTGTAGACCGAACCACCGCCAACCATCGAAATTCGATCTAATTTCGCATCAGTTATGGCCATCATTTTGGGGTCAGCAACAAACATCAAAATGGAGGGAGAATCAGCTAAGTGGTCAGCCAAATAGTCACCCGCGACCCTGTTTCTACGAGCTTTTTCAGCTTCATCCGGCGGGAGCTGTTTAAGTCGTTCGTCATAACCTTTTGCATATCGATACCAGGCTGGCCCATAAATATCGGCCAGCGCCTTTTTGCGTTCCGGGCTACTCACAACGATTACGCGCCACGGTTGCATATTGCCGCCTGTCGGAGCCCACGCTGCTGCCTGTAAAACACGATTGAGGACCTCATCAGGGATGGGATCAGGGCGGAGCCGGCGCACGGCCCGCAAGGTGCTCATCATTTCGTAGATGTCATTCATGTTCTACTCCTTACAGCCAGGTAGCCCATTGGTCGACCACCATTCGGTCACTTCTCAAACTATTAACAGGATTTGACTCGTCGCGTTTCCCTATGGCCATCCCACAAAAGAGCATCTCTTGTTCTGGGGCACCGCAAAATTCTTGTACTGCTGACCAATGGTTGGCCCAAGCCTCCTGAGGACATGTATCCAAACCAGCCTCAACGGCTAACAGCATGAAGGTCTGCAAAAACATTCCTAGGTCCGACCACTGGGCTGAACCCATGTTTCTTTCAATGAAACAGAAGAAAGCTGCCGGTGCTCCAAAAAAATCGAAATTCCGAGCAAGGTGAGCAAATCGAGCTGGTTTATCTTCCCGAGGAATTCCAAGCTTCTCGTACATCGCTTCACCTAGTTCATAACGATTAGTTCGATACGGGTCTTGGAGGCTCGGTGGGTATACCGGATATTCAGAGTCCCCAGGACTCCGACTTGATATGAAGGACCTGAAGCGTTCCATGGAATCGCCGTTAATGACGTAGATACGCCAAGGCTGGACATTTCCTCCTGAAGGAGCGCGTGACGCTACCTCCAAGAGTTCCCTGATCTGCTCATCGGTTACGTGATCGGGAAGGAAAGACCTGATTGACGCTCTCCGCTGAGTGGCTTCGGTGACATTCACTTTGGTAGCTCCTGATAAGTAAAGGACCCCAAGAGTGTGCCCTATAGCAACGTTCGCTGCTCAGTAACTTCGCAAAGTCTCGGTCGCTCCATCTACAGAAAGCACTTGACCCGAGACATGCCGGCCAGCCGGTGAGGCCATGTACACAACCGCACCCGCAATATCGGCTGGATCCATGAACCGGCTCATTGAAACCTGGCTTTCATAACCGCTACGAAGAACCGACTCATCTACCCCTGTTGCCTCAGCCTCTCGCTCTATCACTTGGTCCATCCGAGGCCCGCCTACAGATCCAGGACAAATGACGTTGACACGAATATTGTCCTCACCCAATTCCATTGCCCAACTTTGCCCGAGACCAACCATCGCCCATTTCGAAGCAACATAAGGCGATCGATACGGGTAAGGGAAGATTCCCGCAGTCGAAGCTATGTTGACTATGAGTCCTCCCCCGGAAGTCCGTAACAGCGGTACCGCTTGTCTGGTAACCCGAAAAGTTCCGCCGACATTCACTTCTAAGACCTGGTCGAAAGCATCGCTAGGGATTTCATCCACTAATCCCGCTGGACCAGCGATCCCTACGTTATTTACTAGGACGTCTAAACCGCCTAAATCTTGTTTTATAGATGCAAACATTTGCTGGACAGCAGCTTCTTCCACTACATCCACCACAAAATCAGGGTTAGTCGAGGAGTCCGCGTCGCATACGACAACACTGGCCCCTGCAGACTGTAACGCTGCCGCTATTGACCGGCCGATGCCGGATCCTCCGCCGGTAACTAGAGCTCGAGTGCCATCTCTAACTCTTCCTGCTTCGAGAATTAATGGGTCATTCACCATCGCGCACCCTAATTCGTCTCGACTCGATTAGACGACCATTCCTTCTGCGCCTAAACAGAGGAAGAGCAATACGTACTTTTCTGGAGGAACCCCATGTCAGATATTCCAAATTTTTCGACTGATCTGAGCGGGCAGACTGCTTTTGTTACCGGTACTACTTCTGGACTGGGCTACAGATTCGCTCAAGTGTTAGCCGCTTGTGGAGCCAATGTTGCGATAGCAGGACGACGCGTTGAACGACTCGAAGCACTCGCAGCTGAGCTGGAGAGTACTGGCGCCAATGTATTGCCTGTTCCTCTAGACGTCACAGACACAGATGCTCTCTTCGCCGCAGTGGGTCACGTAGAAAACGAACTCGGACCCATCCAAATTCTCGTAAACAACGCTGGCAAACCTGACGCTGAACTCGCACTAAATATGGATCCTTCATTTGTGGATGAAATGGTGGCCACAAACCTGACATCTTTATTTCACCTCGCAAGTGAAGTCACTCGACGTCTTAAAGAAGCACAACTCCCAGGTCGAATCGTCAACATAGCCTCAGGTGCCGCTTTCAGCGCTGGCGTGGGGACCTCCTGGTACGCGATTACGAAGAGCGCAGTTGTTCGCATGACCGAAATGTTGGCCTTAGAGTTTGCAAGATACGACGTGAACGTCAATTGCATTGCGCCAGGAGCATTCGAAAGCGAAATGATGGACGGCATGCTCGAAAGAATGGGCGATATAACTCATGGCTTTCCACGTAAGAGACTGGGCAAGCCCTCCCAATTAGACGGCACTTTGCTCTACCTAGTATCGCCATCGTCTGACTTCGTGACCGGCGCAACTATCCGAGTTCACGATGCGCAGGGCGCTCGTTAACGTCGAAGCGCTTGAACCCAACTAGCCTGCCGAACAGTGAGTACCGATATTGAAGCCTGTGCTGAGGAGTGGCGAACCCAAGGCTGGACTGTTGTCCACGACTTGGTGCCGGCAGAAGAAATAGATGCAGCTGTAGAAGAGCTCTGGGGACATTTTCCCCGTCCATCCGATTATCACTCCGGTGACCCCGAAGCCATTGCTCATTTCGAAACCGGCAGCACCGACGAGCGTTATCAACCTTCCCGACAGGGATCATCGCACGGACTAAACGAAGAAGATGCGGTCGGCAGAGAATTCCGTCTACGTCAGTTCTTAGGACACGTACTCTTCCCATATGATTCGCACCTACTGAATCGGCTTCAAATCCATCCACGGGTAGTTGACTTCGCCCAACGAGCCATGAATTCAGAGGACATTCGGCTCTACCAAGCACGCATATGGGGCAAATACACCGGTGTCACCGACTACGAGCAGCCTTTCCACCAAGACCGCAATCACACGATCGTCCCCGATCGCGTCGAACCAGGTTGGTGGAACATGCTTGGGTTTTTGTATCTTTCCGATGTCGAAGATGGAGTAGGGCCAACTGAGATACTCAGTCTTGGTGATTCTCCGCCCGGCACCGAACCTCACTCTGCAGCTGGCCGCCGAGGGTCATACCTTGCCTACCGCACAGATGTATGGCATCGAGGAGTGAACCTAACTCGAGAAGGTGGCTCCAGGTTTTTGATGAACATCGCGTTTAAACATGCTCATCATGAGTGGATTGGGTTTGACAGTTTTCAACAGAATGCGAATCGTGGTCCGTGGTCAAAGTTTGCCGCAAGTTGCACCCCCGAAGAACTGGCTCTGTTCGGCGCTCCGAAACCCGGTCATCCATTTTGGACAGTTGAACTTATCGACGCCTTAGAAGACCGGTATCGGGGAATCGACGCGTCACCTTGGCGAGAGGCTCTGAAATAGTGTCCGTAGATCAGGTTATTGATAGCTGCATCACTAAAGCAGTCGAGAATAAGATCATCCCCGGGGCTGTAGCTGCTGTAGTCAACCGAGATGGGCTAGTAAGCATTCGCTCTCACGGAGTGAGATCTGAGGCAACCCAGAGGCCGATGACCGAGGACACGGTCTTCCAGATCGCTTCAATGACAAAGCCAATAACCGGCGCAGCATGTATGCAGGCCGTTGAACGCGGCTTACTGGAACTCGATCAGCCTGCTTCGGAGATATGCCCCTGGCTTGGAGAGGTTCAGGTCCTCGAGGGATTCAACGAAAGCGGGCCAGTTCTGCGTAGTCCGAATCAGCCAGTAACTCTGCGAAACCTTCTGACCCATACCTCTGGATTTACTTATGAAGTTTGGAACTCTGACATGGCGGCTTGGAAAGACCACACCGGAAATCCGATAACCGGCAGCGGCAAACTTGCTTCTTTGCATCAGCCACTTTCATTCGACCCCGGGACGCGTTGGGAATACGGAATTGGGATCGATTGGGCCGGTCAGCTACTAGAAGTAGCGACTGGTATGCCACTTGCAGCATGGATGCAAAAAGAGATTTTCGATCCCCTAGAACTGGTAGACACTGCTTACACATGTCACCCAGACATGGAGGAACGTCGAGCAGCTACTCACGTACTAAAAGAAGGTAACTGGACGGCTCTAGAGTCGAGCAAGCCGAAACGGCAGCCTGAATTCGACAGCGGCGGTGGCGGTCTATTCTCCACAGCAACCGATTACGCAAAATTTATCCAAATGCTCTTACGCGACGGAGAACTAGCCGGCCAGCAGCTACTTTCACCCGAGACCATTTCGCTGATGACGAGCAACAACATGAACGAATTACGGGTATCGGCCGTCACATCTCACAACCAAAAGATAAGCGCCGACTTTGAGTTCATGACAGGAGTCCCCAAATCCTGGGGACTCACATTTCAAATCAACGAAACTGCTGTTGAGCAGGGCCGCCGAAAGGGCTCACTCAGTTGGGCCGGGTTATGCAACACCCACTTCTGGATCGACCCGACAGTCGGATTCGGAGCACTCTTAATGACTCAGACACTTCCTTTCATGATTCCTCAAGTAGCAGAACTCTTAGAAGACTTCGAACGGGCTATCTACGAAACCGTGACTCCTTAAGGTGAACCGTCCAATTCGCGTACAAGGCGACCGCGAGTTCATAGCGTTCACTGCTCTTTTGACTAGCGCCATCGCCCTATCCATAGACATGCTCCTACCTGCATTCGCTGATTTACGTTCCTCGTTCGGAATGGAACCAACCTCAAACCTGCCAGGACTGACGATCACGTGCATCTTCGTCGGCATGGCTATCGGAATGCCGGTATATGGACCCTTGGCAGATACCTACGGACGGATACCTGTCTTACGAGCTGGAATTGCCCTGTTCGCATTGGGAGCACTCGGATCCACGCTGGCACCGAACCTTGGCTTTCTCTTAGTTTCCAGGGTTCTGTGGGGAATCGGGTGCGCAGCGCCTCGAACTATCAGCCAAGCCATGATTCGCGACAAATTCGAAGGCGATGATATGGCGCGAGTTATGGCAATAGTTCAAACAATTTTCTTTGCTGGCCCAGTCCTGGCTCCAGTGATTGGTGACCTACTTGTTCGAGGAGGAGGATCTTGGAGACTAACAATGCTGTTTGGCTTACTTATAGCCATCATCATTTGGGGTTGGTCCTTCAGAATCACAGAGTCGCTAGATAGTGCTAACCGACGTGATCTCAGCTTCTCTGCAACGAAACAAGGCCTCAGAGTAGTTTTCCAAAACCGAGTGACAATCGGTTATGCAATCACTCTCCTTTTCTCAGGTGGAGCTTTCTATAGCTTCTTAAGCAGCTCCGAGCTGATAATCAGCGAGATCTTTCAAAAGCCCACATGGTTCGTCCCTTATTTCAGTATCACCATGGTTGTGATGGCTGCTGTAGCCCTTACAGGATCTCGAGTTGTAGGACGAGTTGGAGCGCGGCAGTTAGGTCATGGCGCATTGGCTTTCCAAATGGGAGTGAGTTTGCTGATGCTGGCCTTGGCTCTTTCAACAGATGGTGTTCCTCCAGTTGGGCTCTGGATGGTTCTGATGACTGCTCAGATAGCTGCCATGGTCGTGATGATGCCGACTATGACAACCATGGCCCTAGAGCCTATGGGCGCCGTAGCAGGCACCGCAGCCTCAACAATCGGATTCATCACCATGTCTATCGGTGCGTTGCTCGGGGCAATCATTGATCGCCAAATAACTTCAACCGTTACCCCGCTCGCCGTCGGTTACGCCCTATACACAGCACTTGCGGTTGCGGTTGTGCTCACGATGGTTCGCAAGACCAAATCCGGTCATGCGAATCCCTCCGAAGCTAACCCACACGAATAGGCACAGAGCGAGGACCTCGAACCTGAGTTCCACCCCACTGCACCTCAGAATTTTCAGCTAATGAGAACTCTGGAAAGCGCTTTAACCATTCTTCCATCGCCACCACAAGTTCCATTCGAGCGAGATTCGAGCCGAGGCATCGATGGATACCAATACCGAAAGCAAAGTGCCGATTTTCTTGTCGGTCAATGACCACCTCATCCGGGTCGTCAAACATCTCCGGATCACGATTGCCAGCTCCGAAGGGCAAAAACACTTTGTCTCCAGCCATAACCGGACAACCAGCAATTTCAGTGTCTTCAGCAGCCACGCGCGCCATAGTTACCGGCGAATAGGCCCGCAAAAACTCTTCCACAGCAGTGGGAATCAATTCCGGCTCTTCAACCAATCGGCGTCGATCGTCTTCATGCGTTGCCAAGTGAAGGAGATTCGACGCTATCGAACTCCACGTCGTATCGATACCAGCGACCAGCAATAGAAAACATGTCCCCAAAATATGTTTATCGGTGAGCGGGTCGCCATTAGGAAGCGTCTCTCCTTGGAGTTTGCTTATCAAGTCATCACGAGGATTTGCTCGACGGTCCGCAATGGTCTCATCGAAGTACTCAAGAATTTCCTTGGTTGCTGTGCTTAAACGCTCCCATTCAGTTTCGGGGTGGCTCTGCAAAATATCTGTCGCCCACCGCGTGAACATCTCGCAATCTTCTTCTGGCAGGCCGATCATCGCTCCGATAACTCGGACTGGTATGTACCTGGCATATTGCTCAGCCGCGTCAACAACGTCTGACGGGTCGATTTCATCAAGTAGTTCAGTAGCAATACTGCGAGTTATTTCCCGCATTTCTTCCACCGATTTTGGTGAGAAGTAAGGCAACAGCATTCGGCGAGCGTCCGTATGAAACGGCGGGTCAGAAGTAATCGGAGGAGCGACTAGCAAGCTCACACCTTCAGGGGTGCGAGCTACCCCGATGTCTCGGGACGAAAACTTTTCTGTGTCGTAAGCAACAGATGAAATATTCTCATAGTCAGTAGGAAGCCAGCCGCCTCCGTTAAGCGATGTATGGGCCACCGGACACTCTGAACGTAAGCGTTTCCAGACTTCCGGGGCTTCTTGAACATATTCCGAACCGAATACATCTATATCCAATTCATGGTCGGGGGCAGTGCTCATTCCATAAGCGTAGATCCAGAGAGGGTGGTCGTGCACGTAGGCTCTGTTTATGAGCACGAATTACTTACACGACCACCTCGGCCCGGGGCTATTAGAGGAAGTGGCTCCTGGCGTATTTAGCTATGTACAACCTGATGGAACTTGGTTCATTAACAACACCGGATTCATAGTGGGCAAGAGCGGAGTGGTCAGTATTGATACCACTTCAACTGAGCTTCGAAACCGCGCCTACATCGATGCAATAGCTTCAGTAACACCTAACCCAGTCACGTTATTGGTCAACACCCATCACCACGCAGATCACACTCACGGCAACTATCTATTCCCAGATGCTGCCATCATCAGCCACACTTCTTGCCGAGACGTGATGATGGCCACTGGTATCCCTGACTATCGATCAGCCTTTCCATCTGTTGAGTGGGGCAATCTTCAATTCCGTGCCCCAGACCTTACGTTTGAAGGAAGCACCAAGATTCACCTCGACGAAGTAGAAATTGAGTTATTTGATTTGGGTTTCGTTGCCCATACAGAAGGTGACATTTTGGCTTGGTTACCTGACCAAGGGGTTCTCTTTACTGGCGACCTAATCTTTCACGGTGGCACTCCGTTTGCCCTGTTCGGGTCGGTGGAAGGAACGCTCGCAGCTCTCAACGTCATAGAAACCAAGGGTGCTGAGGTCATAGTCCCCGGTCACGGTCCAGCATTCTCTGGATCCGAAATCCAAGAAGTCTTGACGAGTCAACGGGTTTATCTCGAATTTGTGCAAGAGACAGCCGCTCAAGGAGTGCGCTCTGGACGAACCCCAATTGAACAAGCATTAGCGACCGATCTTGGTGAATTTGAACATCTGACCGACAGCGAACGCTTAGCAGGCAACCTTCATGTCGCATATAGAGAAAATTCTGAAGCTACCTACGATTGGGTCGGGTTCGAGACCGCCATCGCCGACATGATCATTCTCAATGGAGGTCAGCTCCCCCATTGCGTTGCCTAGCCAAAGACCTAACTTGAGAATGGTAGGGGCAGCCCGGGTCGGGGCCACTCAGTGCGTATCAACTGTCCAGTTCCCGACAAGGTTATGAATGCGGTGCGCAGATCTGGTCCGCCAAAACAGATGTTGGTGCAAAGCGGATCATCGACTGCGAAGAACTCGAGTTCTTCTCCCTCTGGAGTAAAGGTACTAATCCCGCCGGTTTGGATAGTCGCGACGCTCACATTTCCATCGGCATCCATGGCTAGAGAGTCAAAAAGTTTTCGACCTGCAGGGCGGGCCAAAAACCTTCCATGAGGTGAGCCTGCCAGCTCTCCAGGGCCTGCTAATTCCCAGTAAAGGATTGACCCTTGATGCGTCTCCGCCACATAAACCCTGTCCTCTGATGGAGACAAACCAACACCATTCGGTCCATCAAGAGGGAACGAAACTTCTTTAACAAGAGATCCATCTGGCCGGCCATAGTAAAGGCCGCCCCGATCTCTGGTTCGGGCCCGAGTCTTGCCATGATCGGTGAACCAAAATCCGCCGCTTGAATCAAACATAATATCGTTGGGGCCTTTTAGCGGTACGCCATCTACTTCTGCATAAAGAACTTCGACCTGCCCGGTGTTTATGTCGATGCGTTCGATGCGACCTGACGAATAATCGTCTGGAACCAGGCCAGGGATGGTCAGCCCTCGTGACTCCCCCCATATAAATCCCCCGTTGTTACACACGTATAGAGCGCCATCTGGCCCCACAGCGGCACCATTTGGTCCACCTCCAGGTTGCGCTACTACTTCAACGGATCCGTTATCGGGGTCTACACGAGATATAGTTCCGCGCTTTATCTCGACCAACAGAACTGATCCGTCAGCCATACAAACTGGGCCCTCTGGAAACTGCAGTCCTGTAGCTACAACGTCATAATCAGTCATTGAATGACATTAGCTCTAGAAATTGGGTTCGGGCTGCGTCAACGGTCAGCGAGCAACGCGTCTAATTCTTCCTGAGTCATCAACACATCACGCGCTTTTGAACCGATAGAAGGTCCCACAACTCCACGTTGTTCCAACAAGTCCATGAGCCGTCCGGCTCGCGCAAAGCCAACCTTAAGTTTGCGCTGCAACATAGAAGTCGATCCAAGTTGGGTGTCTACGATTATGGTCATCGCCTGCATCATCAGTTCATCATCACCTTCATCTCCCGATGAACCACCAGGTATTACTGCTGAGCCACGCCCATCAGAACCTTCGACCCCTTCTATGTAATTAGTGTTCGGTGCCTGTCTCCGCCAGTGAGCCACCACTTGATGTATCTCTGCTTCCCCAACCCAACATCCCTGCACACGTTGAGCCACGCTGCTGTTAGCTCCCAGAACCAGCATGTCTCCTTTCCCAATTAACCGCTCAGCGCCTGGCTGGTCGAGAATGACGCGACTGTCAGCAAGGCTTGAAACAGCAAAAGCCATGCGGGACGGAATATTCGCTTTGATTACTCCAGTTATCACGTTTACTGATGGACGCTGGGTGGCAATAACCAGATGGATTCCAACAGCTCTAGCCATTTGTGCCAATCGAGTAATGGAATCTTCCACGTCCCGGGCTGCGACCATCATTAGGTCATTTAATTCGTCGACAACAACCACGACAAAAGGCATCCGTTCGAATTCGCGCTCTTCATTAAGGTCAGAAGCAAGGCGGCCTTCGTCATACGCAGCGTTGTAGCCAGTTATGTCACGAAAGCCTATTTCGGAAAGAACGTCATACCTGCGTTCCATTTCTTTGACCGCCCATGACAATGCATTAGCCGCCTTTTTCGGATTCGTCACAACTTGTGTTAGCAAATGAGGAAGGCGGTCATACTGGCCTAGTTCGACACGCTTAGGGTCGATCAGAATCATGCGAACCTCATCTGGGGTGGTTCTCATTAGCAGCGATGTAATAACCGAGTTAATACAAGATGATTTTCCCGCTCCAGTCGCACCAGCGATCAACACATGCGGCATCGAAGCAAGATTCGCCATGACCGCATTTCCGGAGATGTCCTGACCCAGAGCTACCTCCAATGGGTGAGTAGCATCTGATGCCGTTTTGGTGGAAAGAATGTCCCCCAAAGCAACAAGGTGACGGTCAGCGTTAGGTACTTCTACGCCAATAGCTGAGCGACCTGGGATTGGCGCAAGGATTCGAACATCAGCCGAAGCCATCGCGTAGGCAATATCTTTATGCAAGCTAGTAACTCGGGATACCTTGACTCCTTTCCCAAGCGACAGCTCGTATCGAGTAACTGTTGGGCCTACTTCCATCCCCGTCACTCTTGTTTCAACGCCGTGGCTAGCAAGCGCGGCTTCAAGATTACGAGCACCATTCTGAAGAAGGCGTTCGTCAACATCTTGGGAGCCAGATCTTTCTAGGCTTTCGAGCCCAGGTAGTTCCCATTCTCCAGTCGGTCTAGTCGTTAAATCAATTTCCATCTGTTCGGGCGGCAAATCGTCTGTCGGCGAGCTCTCGACGTCTTCACCGAAATCCTCAGTAGGTGGGCGAAGACCAGGTTCCTCTTCAGATACTTCGTTGAGCTGCGGAGTTGCATCAAAGTCTTCGGAAGCTTCAGGCTCGTCATAGCTCGAAGCAACTTCTGCCTCAAGGGTGGGAAGCCCACTTCCTGGAGCCGAAATCGTAGGCAAAGGCCGTTCACGCCGTTGCGGGTTTTCTGATGCTTCGCGATCAGACCCAAGGCTCTGCAAGCTCGTAAAGCCGCGACGAATTTGCTTCCCCCCAAGACGAGCGCTCCAGGCTGCGGCACCCAATACCTGACGCAAGCCCGTGTCAGTAACAATAAGAATCCCGAACATGGCCCCTAACAGCAGCACGACCCAAGCACCAGGTTCGTCAACGGTCCCACGAAGCGGCTCAGCTACTAAAGCCCCCAAGATTCCGCCCGAAGATCGTAAATCTTCAAGCGTTGTTCTGATACCTGAGGCGTCGCCGAGTAAGTGCGCCATCCCCGAAAAAGCAAGACTTGTAAGAGCTCCTCCAAACGCAATCCGCCAGGTCCTTTCACTACGTTTGTCTCTCAATATCGCATAGGCACACAACAAAAGAGCGAATGGGACGACATAGCGGAAGATTCCAACCAGAACACTCATGACACTTTCTAGTAAGCGTCCAGCAATGCCTGCCTTGTCGCCAAAAAGTGCCAACAACGAGATAAGAGCAACCACCAGCAGCAAAAGCCCCGCTACATCAGTCCCGCGACCGCGCAAACCAGCTTCGCTCATCCGTCGAAATATTGATGATTTAGCTGACTTCATTGATTACAGCTTTTCTGGTCGACGGTTCACGGCCCTCTGCAACGACCCGAACTTTTTGGTTTATTGAGCGCGCCAATCTCACACTTGCGAGAGTACCGAAACACCAGAGAAATTCGGGTTCAGTCAACCAGAATCACGGTTGCTGAGATCGGAGGGCGTCTCCGGGTGCGGTTTCCTACAAATCGCCCGGTAGCTCGACGAATTACCCGTTCAATGCTCGCAATGTCCTTCTGTTCATCAAGAGCTGAAGCAACGGCTTCGGCTACTTGAACTTCTAGTTCAGCAAGAACTTGAACACTCCGCTCAGCATCGACCCAACCCAGAGTAGATATTTCAGGGTGACCCAATAAACCATCTTCCAAGTTCAATACGACGGTGACATGGACAAAACCGCCCTCCCCCAACTTTCGTCGGTCCTCCAGCAACTCTGGCGACAAATCATCTAGGAGGCCATCGATATAGCGGTAGGGAGCAGGAATCCGTCCACTAATCCGGAGCCCTTCATCATCAAGAATCAGTTGATCCCCGTCACTGGCGACGATACTTCGATCTTCTACATGCCCAGCTTCGATCGCCACATCTGCGTTGCGGCGCAACATGCGGTGTTCACCTTCGATTGGCACATACCACTCGGGAAGAACTGTTCGATACAGATGGTGCAACTCTTCTCGTTGCGCGTGTCCCGTCGTGTGGACGTGTTCGTAGCCATCGTGCACAACCTCACATCCCATCCGCGTAAGCCTGTTGATCACTCGGTAGACGGGAAGTTCATTGCCTGGGATTGGGTGGCTTGACAACAACACGACATCACTACTGGTTAAAGAAAAATCTGGGTGATTTCCTCGCGCCAAAAGAGACAAAGCAGCGTTGGCCTCTCCCTGAGAGCCGGTGCAGATTATGCACACATCTTCGGGGTCATATTCATTGAGTTTGTCAATCGAATCAACCGAGCGATCCGGGAGATCTAGAACCCCTAATTCTTTGGCTATCCGCACATTGTTCACCATCGATCGCCCAAGTGGAAATATGGTTCTCCCTTGACTTATAGCTACATCGCAGATTTGCTGCACCCGGTGCAAGTGACTTGCAAAGCAACTAACTATGAGTCTTCGCCCAGCCCATGCCGGAAACAATCTTTTGAAGGTTTCACCGATCGTCGACTCTGAAGAACTCCACCCAGGTTTATCAGCGTTAGTCGAATCCGCCATCAGCAAGCGGACACCTGAATCTTGTTGGATTTCTGCCAACCGTTCCATAGCGGTTAACCGTCCATCAATTGGATCCGAGTCAAGCTTGAAATCTCCCGTGTGGACAATCACACCCTGATCCGTGTGCAAGACAACGCACAGACTCTGTGGAACCGAATGGGTGATCGGCAGCACCTCTACATCAAAAGGTCCTATATCTAGACGATCTCCATCAGCAACTACTTGAAATGAAGTGCGGCTCTCAAGCCTCGCTTCCCTCACTTTGTGTTGAGCTAGCCCCATCGTCAACTCAGATCCATATAAGGGAACTTCGAATTCTCGCAACAAATGTGTCACGCCACCGAGGTGATCTTCATGGCCATGGGTCACGATCAAGCCAACAATGTCTGCGCTGCGCTCCTTCAACCAAACGTTGTCAGGAAGAATCACATCGACGCCGGGCATCGTGACATCAGGGAACATGACCCCAAAATCAATTAGGAGCAGCTTTCCGTCGATTTCAATACACGTACAGTTGCGGCCTACTTCACCTAAGCCTCCAAGAAACGTTATGCCTACATCGGATATTGCCAATTCAAGCCTTTAGCCGCGAGTACACCTCTCGAGCTTTGTCTTCTAAGCCCTCCGGTGTAGGTCCCATTGGTAGACGAGGTTCGCCCACATCCAACCCGAGTGTTCTCATCATTGCTTTCGTTGGCACCGGATTTGGAGCTTCGTCACCAGTTTCGTAATCAAAACTTTCAAGCAAAAGCTTGTTGATCCGTTGAGCCTCGTCAGCATTGCCTGATTCCCAAGCATCCATCATCGCCACGTGTTCGGGCGCAGACCAATGTGCAGCAACGCTAATGACCCCCACAGCGCCCACCGACAAAAGTGGCAAAGTCAGGGCGTCGTCACCGCTGTACACCTCAAAATCTTGAGGGGCATCACGAATGACTTTCGCTGTCTCTCCCGGATTGCCAGCCGCATCCTTCACAGCCACGACGTTCGAAATTTCATGGGCGAGCCGCAACAGCGTGGTGGTTTCTATCTTCCGGCCAGTCCGAACGGGTATGTCATATAGGACAACAGGCAATTTAGTTGATGAGGCGACAGCTTCGAAGTGGGCAAAGATTCCAGCTTGTGACGGGCGATTGTAATACGGAGTAACAGCAAGTATCCCGTCACACCCAAGTTCTTCCGCCTTTTGGGTCTGTTGGATTGAATGTGCAGTGTCGTTGGTCGTAGTCCCCGCAATCACAGGCACAGTGACAGTCTCCGCTATGGCCCGCCATAACTCCCAGTCCTCTTCGTCCGTCACAGCAGGTCCCTCACCAGTCGTGCCGGTGATTACCAACCCTTCGCTTCCTTGTTCTACGAGCCACTTAGCAAGAGTGACCGACCCATCAATATTCAAAGCACCGTCATCGGAAAACGGAGTCACCATCGCCGGAATAACTCGGCCAAATCTCGCAGTCATAAATCCGAGGGTAGTCCTTTATTCGCTCAACTCACTCGCTCTATCAATTCCTAGGGTCGCGAGTAAGTCCTCATGGAGCTCAAACCACACTGTGTGATAGCTCGGCATAATCGGCTTGGTCAACCATTCCAACTCTCCAGACTGCAGTTTCTGCAACGCAAAAGTGAAGCGTGAAGAGTAGTTATCAAATCGCTTCAGAACGAGTTCCAAAGTTTGGAGAATTTCTCCAACTTCAGTGTCTAGTTCGATTAATCGGTCCAAAATTTCTTTGTCGTACGCAGCATCGCCGTGGTCATTAAGTTTTTGGTCTCCTGACCCATTATCAATTACTTGCCAATCAGTGCACAATTGCAGCATGGTTGGATTCAGGGCGAGAAACCTTTCATATCCACTTCGAACGACATCTCGAACACCGGCCTCTTCGAGCTCACGAGCTAGGAATTCTTCCCCTTCCTCGCGCCCCATTGGAGTTAAAACAAACTTCTCTACGCCCTCAACTTGCCGCATCACGCATTTGTTTGCGGTAACCATTTCAGCAAGAACTGCCTCAGTTGTCGTTAGGGAAAGTTCATGCACCGATGAGATGCTCTCAACCTCACCAAAGCCTTTCAAACGAAGGGCAAGGGTCACAAGAACTTCTGGAGCTGAACGATAGGACATCTGTAGCGTTTGAATTCGACTTAGCTCGCCTCTTCACCTTCAAGCTCTCGGGTAATGGCGAACGCATCTACTTCCTCCGATATGTCGACCCAATTTTCGTACTGGATGACACCAATTTCTCCAAACTTCTTTCGAAGCCAACCATCACCCGCATCGAGTAGCCCAAGTTTCCTGCAGTTCGGAACAATTTTGGTGAAGAGAAGCTGCTGAAACTCCTGGCGAAGCGGATCTTGGTAAGCCAACGGAATTACTTTCTTAACGTCAGCACCCATGCGTTCCCACACTTCTTGTTGCAAAAATCTGTCACGCATGCGAACCGCTGCTTCGAACGCAAATTCTTGGCGTTCTCGCAGTTCTGCTTGCGTCATGTCTTGGTATACCTCTTTTAAAGAGAGCACTCCGAAGGCCACATGACGAGCCTCGTCACTCATCACATATCGCAGCAACTGCTTTAGGAGAGGCTCTTCGCTCTGCTGATACATGAATCCAAAGGCAGCAAGGGCAAGGCCTTCGACCATGATCTGCATTCCTAGGTACGTCATATCCCAACGAGAATCTTCGATGATCTCATCTAGCAACATCCGCAAGTGAACGTTTATGGGATAGGTATCTGACAACTTTGTATCGAGATACTTTGCAAAGACCTCCACGTGACGTGCTTCATCGACAACTTGGGTAGATGCGTAATATTTCGCATCCATCCATGGCACAGTCTCAACAATTTTCGCGGTGCATACTAAGGCGCCTTGTTCGCCATGCATGAACTGGCTTAGTGCCCAGTTCTGCGACTCCATGTTGAATTTAACCCATTCGTCGCGACCCCATGACTCAACCCCGGTTCCCGAGAGATCCATAACCTCTCCGGCCCCACCAGTCTTCTCGTATTCTTGAACTGCTAATGCTTCCTGGTCAACCTCGGTCTCCCATGGCAGGTCAGTTTCGCCATTCCATTGCCCGACCTTTGCCTTCTCGTAAAGCTTCGCTAGCTGAGGTCGAACTCCTTTTTCGTAGTCCCAGGAGTAAATACATTCTGCATTGTCCTGCACTGCGTGGATAACTTCGTTGGGGTCGGTATTGGTCATCGCCAAAACCGCCTCGAAATCGTTCGGATCGGTACGACCGATTAATTCTTCCACCGTTGACATACGAAACTCCTACCCTCAACTATTCCCGAGAGTTACCCGCCAGTAACTTAAGTCGAGATTCTAACAGACCGAGATCTTCGAACAAGAAAGTCGAACAACTTCCCTGGTAAAAAGATTTTTAACATTGCACCCATTCGTGCGTCACGTCCAATCAGTCGACGCCTTGGTGGGTATCGACGATTCGCACACTTCTCAATAACATCCGCTACTCGAGAGGGCTCAAGACCGTTTCGTTTTACTTCGGCCGTATTCTGAACGGCTTGCTCCGAAAAGCGTCCATATAACTGACGTGCTTCAGGAGAAAGATCTTCATCTACTTGCTGGGACATCTGCGCAACCTTTTCCCACAAAGGAGTATGAATTGCGCCCGGCTCTATCAACGTGATCCGAGGACCATCGGGTCCCAACTCTCCTCGCAAAGAAGATAAGAGCCCCACCAGAGCGTGTTTACTCGCCGCGTACGGGCTCAGCAGCGGAAGCCCGATTCGTGAGTTAATTGATCCCACCACGACGATCCGCGATTGATCGCAAACCCGCAGAAGAGGCAACGCATAACGAATAGAAAGCGCAACGCCAATAACGTTGACTTCTAGTTGCTGCTTCCAAGCACTCTGCGAGACGTATTCCAGCGGTCCGCCAACAACAATTCCAGCGTTGACGACCAATAGATCTAACCCCAAAGACCCTCGTCTAGTAACAACCTCTTCGAAGGCCCTTTTGACTGAACATTCGTCGGTCACTTCGATTCGCAGAGACGACACACCAGCGTGTCGCTCTATTCTCAACGCGTCGTTTTCAGATCGCGTGCCTCCCCAAACTTCCCAACCGCTGCTAGAAAGCCGCCTCACTGTGGCGTATCCGACTCCGGTACTCGCCCCGGTGACTACTGCAGACCGTCTATTCACCTGGCTGAGTTCTAGCTCTTACTCAACAACTAAATCCGCGAATGCATCGCGGAGAGTCCGTTTTGAAAACTTGCCAGTAGAGGTCTTGGGCACTTCATCAATAATTTGAGTGGCGCTCGGAAGCCACCACTTCGCCATTCGCGGTGTCAGATACTCGATCAACTCTTCGTGGGTTAACGATTCTCCATCCTTTAACACCACGCATGCCATCGGCCTTTCCATCCATTTCTCGGAAGTAACCGCTATCACAGCCGCTTCAGAAACTTTAGGGTGACTCATAATCTCATTCTCTACTTCTACTGAGCTAACCCACTCCCCCCCTGACTTAATGAGGTCTTTGGTGCGATCGACAAGACGTATATAGCCGCGTTCATCACAGGTCGCGACATCGCCCGTTCGCAACCAACCATCGTCCGTAAAGGAGTCTGAGGCATCAGGCCGTTTGTAATATTCGGCGGTTATAAAGGATCCTCGAACCTGTAATTCTCCACTCGATTCTCCATCCCAAGGAAGCTCGTCTACAGAATCCGGTTCACAGATTCGAAATTCAACAGTCGGCACAATGGTTCCTACCGAAGCCCTAATGTCAGCTTTAGTTTCTTCATCCAAATCCGCTTCAGCTGATTTGACATGAGCTATTGCGGCAAGAGGGCTTGTCTCAGTCATACCCCAAGCCTGAAGTATCGGTAATCCAATCTTTTCCCGGTATCCCTCCGAAAGGGATTTCGGCACGGCTGATCCGCCACAAGGAATCGCTCTCAAACTTGAGACATCTCGGCCATCTAGTTGTTCTAGGACCCCCATCCATATGGTTGGCACGCCTGCCGCAATGGTTACTTTTTCAGATTCCATTAGATCCGCTATTGGTTCCGGCTGTAATTTAGGGCCCGGATTCACAAGGGTCGCTCCTGCTGCAACTGCTGCATGTTGCAAGCCCCAAGAGTTGACGTGGAACATCGGAACAACCGGCAAGATCACATCAGATTCACAAACGCCCAAACCGTCAGCGGTCATGGTGGTAATCGTGTGCATATAGGTGGAACGGTGGCTGTACACAACCCCTTTGGGGTTACCCGTGGTACCACTCGTGTAACACATCGATGCGGCCTGTCTCTCATCCTTGACTTCAAACTTGACCGGTGAAGCCGATGAAATTAATTCCTCGTAATCAAGCACTCGGGAGTCATCAGGAATCTCGCCCTCCCCATCGTCCATGACGATCAAATGCCTAACAGTCTCGAGCTGGTCAACCAAAGGCCACAACAGAGCCATAAGCGAGCGATCCACGAAAATAACTTCATCTTCGGCGTGATTGGCTATATAGACCATCTGATCAGCGAACAGTCTGATGTTCAAAGTATGAAGAACTCTGTTTGTGCACGGCACCGCAAAATAAAGTTCAAGATGACGAGCAGTGTTCCAAGCAAAAGTTCCCACCCTTCCATAGTCAGCTACTCCAAGGTCATCCAACGCACCTCCGAGGCGACGTGCGCGATCAGCCCACTGTCCATAAGTGCTTCTCTCAATCCCTGTCGCTGTCGCGGTTACCAGTTCTTTGTGGGGAAACAGGCTTTCCGCTCGTCGGAAAAAGAAATCAAGAGTTAGGGGGGTATCCATCATTGTCGACTGCATGACTCAAATCGTAGGAGAAGAGTTCGCTTAGGACCACATCCACCTAGGGTGAAAGTTAGAAATGACTGAACCTGAACGCCCCAACAGCCAATTGAGTCTCCGAGACCGACAAAGAGCTAAACGACTTGCTGCTATCCCTGTCGTCCTGGCACTTGCGGCATACCTCGGGCAAATACTCACCAGTTCCTTACTTAGTTCCCAACCTCTGGTTTTGATCTCTCTAAACGCTACGGATCCAATGTTGCTGTTAGCCGCGAATCAGTCATCAGCAACCGCTTTTCTAATCGTAGGTTCCATTCGGTTGTTTGCACCCGATTTGTTCCTCCACCAGCTCGGATGGGAATTTGGACCAGCAACAAAGAGTTACCTAAGCAACGAATTAGGTTCTGAAAGCGGAATACTCCGCAGCATCACCGCTTTGGAACGCTGGTTTCCGCGTGTCGGCTGGATAATGCTGTTTCTTATCCCTGGTTATCCCATGTGCCTATTGGCCGGTATTACCAGAATGAAACGATTGCCGTTCGTGCTCGTCAACTTGGCTGGGACTTTCTGCCGACTATGGCTCATTTATTGGGTGAGCTCAGTTTTCAACGGACCGGTTGGGACAGCCGTCAGATTTATCGGTCGATTTTCGTTGCCCTTTACATTCGCAATGGTTCTTCTTGTAGCGCTTCAAACTCGACGTCGTATGAATAACGCAACCGAATCGTAAGCCGAGTTAAACACCGTCAATCTGTTCCCAGGTAGGCATACTCGGCTGAGCACCAACAGAGCTCACAGCAGCCGCTCCGGCGCGGACGGCGATTAATGCGGCAGCAACAGGGTCCCCCGTATCGACATACGCAACCGAGAAGGCACCTACAAAAGCATCACCGGCACCAGTTGGGTCAGCTACCTCAACTATAGGGGCCTCGATCATGGTGATCTCCGAGCCCACTTTCACCTCACACCCCTGTGCGCCGAGGGTCGTGACAAGTACCGGAACGTCAACATCTCCCAACTGTTCAGCTTCATGACGATTCACTATGACAACGTCAGCAAGCGGCAGAACCGCTGGGACTACTTCGTTGAATGGCGCAGGATTAAAGACCACCTTGACCGACGACGCTGCGGCCAACACCGCGGCAGTTCTAGCAGCGTCGGCGGCCACCTCACCTTGCAAAAGCAAAACATCGGCTCTGGAGATTTCGGCCATGGCCAGCTCCACTTTGGCCGAATCAAGCTCACGATTGGCTCCAGCAATTACAACTATTGAAACATCTTCCGGATCAATAGTTATTAACGCAGTCCCGGTTGAGTCAGATGCCCGATAAACATGTTTTCGGTTCACACCTGCAGCATCTAACTGAGCAACAAGATAATCACCGCGGCTATCGGAACCCACACATCCGACCATCACCACTTCTGCCCCCAAACGGGCCGCCGCGATCGCTTGATTGGCTCCTTTGCCTCCACCGTTTTCTTCGCACCTGTCGCCGTGAAGGGTTTCATCACCTTCAGGTCGCCTAGGAACCCACACGGTGATGTCGTAATTAAGGCTTCCTACGACTATCGCTTGTACGGCCAACGCTCAGATCCCTAAATAGGTATCGAGACCAACGGTGACTCCAGGATGTTCTGCAATAACTCTGCAAGCACGCGTTATCCCACCCATAAAAGATGACCTGTCCAGACTGTCGTGACGCAGAGTTAGAGTCTCTCCGTCCGCTCCTAACAAAACTTCTTGATGAGCGACGAGGCCCCTCAGTCGAACAGAGTGGACGGAAATCCCTCCATCCCCAACTCCACCTCTGGACCCAGAAAGATTTTCGTGCTCAGTGGGATCTGATCCCCAGTCCGCTGAGGCTTCAGCCATGCGTCTCAGGGTTTCCATGGCCGTTCCCGACGGAGCATCAACTTTCTTATCGTGATGGAGTTCAATAATTTCCGCACTTGGGAAAAATGGGGCCGCCATCTCAGCAAACCTCATCAGAAGGACGGCGCCAATTGCGAAATTCGGTGCAATGAGACAGTTGCTGGAAGTAAACAATTTTCGATACAACGAGAAGTCATCTTCGGTTAGGCCGCTAGTCCCAACTACAGCGTGTACTCCATTCTCCGCACACCACTGAATATTTCCCCTTGCAGCATCCGCCACAGTGAAATCAACCAGCACATCAATGTCAGTTGAACTGATGTCATCTAATGAGGCGACAATGTTGACGGAGTCCGTCGGATCTTGCTCTCCCGGAGCAGAGGGATCGATTGCGGCGGCTAGATCCAATTCTCGGTCGGCAACAACTGCTTCACAAACAGCTGAGCCCATGCGGCCCGCCGAACCTGTAACTGCTACACGCATAAATTCGGTCCCTTCTCAAGGGCCCAAAACATTGTGAGCCCTGCCTCCATTGTGGAGGACAGGGCTCACAGTTGAGATGTCAATTTTCAAATATGACAGATTTCGGTCACCAAATAGAGTTACCGACGATTACGACGACGGCGACGACCTCGGCCGTCATCCTTAGGCTCGGGGCCCATATCTCCATACAGATCTTTCGCTGTCTCAGAGAAATGCTCCTCAAAAGAGACATACTCTCGAGCATTGGATGAATCATCTTCGTCACTTGAAGATGCCTCTGCCGTCTCTTTCTTCGGAGATGAACCACTTTCGGTATCTGGTTCATCAGCTGCTTCGGATGTTGATTCTGAAGCTTCGGCGTCTGACTGAGGCGCTGAATCCCCAACCATTGACAATGAAAGCTTCCCATTCGGGTCGATGTCATCAACTAGGACTTGTACCGAATCCCCTACGTTTAATACTTCTTCGACCTTATCGAGCCGTCGATTCCCACCAAGCTTGCTGATGTGAAGCAAACCATCGGTACCTGGCAAGATATTGACAAACGCTCCAAATTTCGTGATGTTGACGACGCGACCCTCATACTCAGCACCAACATCGGCAGTTGGCGGGTTCACGATCAAACGAATTTGCCTTTCGGCCTCCACAACTTTGTCACGATCGGGTGACCCAATACTGACAACTCCAACAGTCCCATCATCATCAACGGAGATATCTGCGCCTGTTTCTTCTTGGATGGTGTTAATTACTTTGCCTCTCGGCCCTATCACTTCACCAATTTTGTCAATCGGGATCTCGAAGCTAACGATTTTCGGAGCATTACCGCCGACATCAGATCGTGGTTCTGAGATTGCCTCATTCATCACAGCAAGTATTTGCATTCGGGCTTCTCGCGCTTGCGAAAGAGCTTGAGCTAACACTTCAGCCGGTATGCCTTCAATTTTGGTATCCAGTTGGAGTGCAGTTATCGCGTCTTCTGTTCCCGCGATTTTAAAGTCCATATCACCGAAAGCATCTTCCGCTCCCAAGATATCTGTAAGCGTCACATACTTGCCTTCGGCGTGAACCAAGCCCATGGCGATACCCGAAACATGACTCCGGATTGGCACGCCAGCATCCATCAGCGAAAGCGAAGATGCACAGACCGAACCCATTGATGTCGAACCATTGGAAGACAAGACATCTGAAACCAATCTCAGGGTGTACGGGAATTTCTCCTTTGATGGAACAGCCGAAAGCAAAGCCCGTTCAGCTAAAGCGCCGTGACCGATTTCTCTACGCTTGGGGCCACGCATAAATCCAGCTTCTCCAGTGGAGAATGGCGGGAAGTTGTAGTGATGCATGTATCTCTTGCGATCATTTGGGTTGAGAGTATCGATTAGTTGTTCCATTCGACTCATACCCAAAGTTGTGACGTTCAACACCTGCGTTTCGCCACGTTGAAACAGGCCTGAGCCGTGTGCCGTTTCGCCTACATAAGCGACCTCAGCTGATAGTGGTCGAACCTCATTGGTTGCCCGGCCATCGATACGAAAACCGTCTTCCACTATACGTCTGCGCACAATTTCCTTTGAAACTGAACGGACAGCGGCGCCAATTTGTTTGGCCGCGTCAGCAGTTTCAGAGAACTCTTCTTCAAGTTGAGCCCGTATCTCGGCAGTAACTTCATCTTGTCGAGATTCGCGTTCTGCTTTGTCGCTAATTGCCATTACCTCGGTCAATTGCGAAGTTGCGACAGAACGAACTCTTTCAATGATTTCGTCGCTGTAGTCAACGCTCTTAACCCATTGCAGTTCGTCAATGTCTCCGACCTGGCTTCGCAGTGATTTTTGAAGCTCGATGACATCATCAATCCACTGCTTCGAAGTTTCCAAGCCATCGGCCAGTACTTCTTCTGTGACCTTAGGGGCACCATCGTCGTAGTACTCGAAAGCACGTTCGGTCCCACCGGCTTCAACCATCATGATGGCGATATCGCCATTGTCAAGTTGCCGACCGGCAACAACCATTTCAAACGTTGACTCTTCACCTTCTTGGTATGTCGGGAATGGAATCCAAGAGCCATCCGTGCTGTAAGCAATACGAACAGCCGCTACAGGGCTCTCGAACGGTATTCCACTGACCCAGAGCGCCGCTGATGCACCATTGAGCGCAATCACGTCGTACTGGTTCTCACCGTCTATCCCGAGAATCGTCCCAACGACATGTGTCTCGTGGCGGTATTCAGCTGGAAAATTAGGCCGCAATGGTCGATCAATCAGTCGACAAGCGAGGATGGCATCATCTGAAGCGCGTCCCTCTCGGCGAAAGAAAGAACCGGGAATACGTCCCGCTGCATACATTCGTTCTTCAATATCTACTGTCAGAGGAAAGAAATCAGCGCCGTCACGAGGTTTACTCGATGCTGTCGCAGTTACTAAAACCTGCGTGGAACCTATTCTTGCTGTAACAGCTCCATTTGAAAGCCCAGCTAATTTGCCAGTCTCAAATGAAAGGGTTTTGTCGGTACCAGAAATTGGTCCCGATACGGAAATGGCATCAGCCATAGTTTTCTTCTACTCCTTCGGCGAGGCCTTCTCGCCATAATTTGCATTCAGTTGGTAGACGTCGGCCACTCCGGATTAGGTGAGGGAGCGACGACAACCAATTGGTGCTGAATTGGGGTCTCTGTGAGCTTCAATCGATAGCGACATCGGCAGCCGAAAGCCACCGTTGTCGATCAGCGACGTAAACCGAGTTTGGCAATCAGCGCTCGGTAACGCTCAACGTCATTATTGTCGAGATAGTTCAATAGTCGGCGGCGGCGTCCTACGAGTTTTAGTAACCCGCGCCGGCTGTGGTGGTCCTTTTGGTGGTTCTTCAAATGTTCGGTGAGATCGTTGATCCGGTCGGTAAGAAGCGCAACCTGTACTTCTGGTGAGCCTGTATCGGTGTCGTGTTGCCGGTGCGCCATCATGGTGTCGGATTTTTCGGCCATATTTCTATTTCCTCGGGATATAACTTCGGGCCGCTTCGTGGTTGGTGTTGCGGCTTTTGGCCGGCACGCTAATTACGCGCCAAAGGGCATTCTAACAGCCAAGTTTCGACTTCATGCAGGTGTGTCCTTACTCAGACAAGCACTTAGAAGCATCAGCCACATCTTTAACAAGCTGTTCCTTTAAAGCCTCTACACCTTCAAATTTTCTTTCACCACGTAACCGGCGCACAAAACGCACTTTCGCTGATTCTCCGTACAAGTCTCCTCTAAACCCGAGCAAATGAGCCTCAATCAATGATCTATCGGCATCGTCATAAAAAGTGGGCCGCTTACCAATGTTTACGGCGGCGGGATATTGCTTTCCGTCCTCACGGATGTACCAAGCCGCGTATACCCCGTCGGCAGGCACCTGCAAGTCGCTTGTAGTGGGAATATTCGCCGTGGGAAACCCAATCGTTCGCCCTCTTCGATCACCGGGAGTTACAACGCCTCTAACTTCGAAAGGTCGTCCCAAGAGTCGGTGGGCTTTCTCAACATCTCCATCAGATAAAGCTGCCCGTATGGAAGTCGATGAAATTACTTCTCCTTCACCAGTCAAGTGTTTGACCAGAGGAAGGCCTATCACCTCGTATCCAAACTCTTCGCCGACTGCGCCGAGAGTTTCAACGTTTCCGCGGCGGCCCTTTCCGAAATGAAAATCTGCGCCCACAACAACAGCTCGAGCTTGGAGACAATCAACAAGTACTTGCCGCGCAAAAATTTCTGCGGGGACCTCCGCTTGTTCCGGAGTGAATTCAACGACCAAGGTGTAGTCAACCCCGGTCTCAGCCAAAAGCTCCAGCTTGTGATCTAGGTCACATAACAGCAACGGTGCAGATTCAGGCCGGACGACAGTGGCCGGGTGTCGATCAAATGTGACTACCGCAGTGGCACATCCGCGTTCTGCAGCCATCCGGTGCATTTCAGAAACGATGGTTCGATGACCTCGATGAACTCCATCGTATTCTCCGACGGTTACTACGCTGCCTTGCTCCAGGGTTGGCGACCATGCAAGGTCGCGAATGATCTCCACAAGCTCAAGTTACCGGGACGGCCGTCTGAGTGCGACTCAGAAACATCAATACATCTAGCCTTATTTTTGAAGCTCGCTAGTCCGGCAAAACAACTCCCACGACCACTTGGTCATCTATCTTTTCGTGCACAGCGATCAAGTTCGAAGACGAATCAGTCAGTGCCCAAGGTCCTGCACCCTCTGTTCGTTCGTTTACCAATCTGCCGCCGTTTCGCACCAGTGGCATCTCTTCATCGGTTAAGACAACGCGATCGAGACCTCTGACAAGCTCTAACACTGGTTGCAGGGTGGCTTTATCAACTGTGTCGCTCTCTTGAAGATCGAAAACCCCGCTTCGTGTTCTCCGCAGATTGCGTATGTGAGCTCCACCTTGAAGTGCAATTCCAAGATCAGCACCCAAAGTCCTTATGTAGGTACCTGCAGAGCAGTCAACAACAGCACGCCAGATCAGCGGGTCATCGGTCGGTCGAATATCAAATTTACGTATTTGGACCACGCGAGCTTCGCGATCGACTTCAATACCCTCGCGAGCCAGCTCGTGCAATCTCCGACCTCCTACTCGCCGTGCCGACACCATCGGTGGGATTTGTTCGATTTTTCCGGTAAGCGCGCTAGCTGCTTCAAGAACTTCAGCCGGCCCTACTGACATTCGATGTTCGGCCACAACCTGGCCTGAAGAGTCCAGAGTGTCAGTCTCAATACCTAAAACTATTTCAACTTCGTAGGTCTTGAATGAAGCTGTCGCGAAGCGCAGCAATCTGGTGGCCTTTCCTACCCCGATTACGAGTAGACCCGTGGCATCAGGGTCCAAAGTTCCAGCATGACCAATTCGACGTTCGCCGAAACGTTTACGCAATTGAGCCACGACATCATGAGACGTTATGCCCGCTGGCTTATCGATGAGGACCATTCCATGAACGGTTGCTGGCTTACGTCCCATTAATCAGCTTCAGTCTGCCTACCCGATCCGTCCATATTTAGTTCTTCCAGGATCGATTCGATCCGCCCAGCTTCTTGGATTGATCTGTCGGCTTGAAAGTGAATAGCGGGAGTTCGACGCATTCTGGATTGACGACTTAGAGCTTGTTGCATTCTTTGCCGGTGACTTTCAAACGCTTCAGTCACTTCTTCAAGATCATCATCTTCAGAAGCGTGGAACCATACGGTGGCATGAGCTAATTCGCGATCAACGTCTACCCCGGTTAAGGAAATCAAAAACAGGCGGGGATCATCTATGCGCTCTAACTCGCTTGCCACGATTTCACGAATCAACCCAGAGACGCGATCGGTACGGTCATAGTTTTGTCCGCTTCTTACCTGGCGACCCCGTTTTTTGTTCATCAGCCAGCCTCTCGAGTCAACCTAATTTCGCTAGGCGATCGGGATCTCCCGCTCGTCATATGTTTCAATGACGTCGCCTTCTTTGAGGTCAGTGAAATCCGACAGCCCTATACCGCACTCCATGCCAGCTGTGACTTGGCTTGTCGGATCCTGGAAGTGACGCAGGGAAGCGACTTCACCCTTCCAGATGATGACGCCTTCGCGTAAGAATCTGACCTTGGCTCGATCGGCAATAGTTCCATTTTCAACGAAACAGCCCGCGATGGGTCCGACACCCGATATCCGAAACACTTGACGGACATGAGCTTCGCCCGTCACGATCTCTTCAAATTCGGGTTCAAGCATTCCCAACATGGCGTTTTCAATATCTTCGAGGAGCTGGTAAATGATTTCGTATAGCCGGATTTCGACATTCTCTGCCTCAGCTGCTTCTCGAGCTTTTCTGTCAGGCCGAACGTTGAACCCAAGGATTGTTGCATTGGAAGCAACCGCTAACTGGATGTCATTTTCATTTACACCGCCGACGCCTCGACTTACAAAAGCAAGTTTGACATCGTCGCGTTCGAGTTTACGTAAGCTTTCCGTAACGGCTTCCAAGGAGCCGTGAACATCAGCCTTCAAAACAAGATTCAAGGTAGTTGCTTCACCTGCTTGGATCTGTTTGAAGATGTCTTCTAGTTTGGCGCCCCCGCCCCCAGAGCTTGATGCGGTAGCCATATTTGCCTGACGTTGCCAATGCTCTCGAGTATCAGCAACACGACTAGCAGTCTTCTCATCCGGTGCAACCGTGAACATATCGCCAGACCTGGGAACTTCTGAAAGACCTAATACTTCAACCGGAGCCGAAGGTCCGGCTTCCGTGACAGCATTACCTCGATCATCAACCATTGCTCTTACTCGGCCCCATGCCGCACCAGCAACCATAGGGTCACCTACGGAGAGAGTGCCTTGTTGCACAAGAACGGTGGCTACAGGCCCTCTTCCCTTATCAAGATTGGCTTCAAGAACTGTTCCGATAGCCCGCCCATCTGGGCTTGCTTGAAGTTCTTCCAGCTCGGCGACGAGAACAATCTGATCTAAAAGATCATCAACACCTTCCTCTGTCATCGCTGATACAGGGACAGTTATGACATCGCCTCCATATGACTCAGGAATCAAATCTCTTTCTGCAAGTTGCGCCAAGACCCGATTTGCGTCGGCACCTTCTCGGTCCATCTTGTTAATAGCCACAACAATCGGAACCTCTGCAGCTCGAGCGTGGTCCATCGCCTCCAAAGTTTGCGGCATAACTCCGTCATCTGCCGCTACAACCAAAATGACTATGTCGGTAGCTTGCGCTCCCCGAGCACGCATACTCGTAAACGCGGCGTGACCTGGAGTGTCTATAAAGGTCAGTGCTTGGCCGTTCCGCTCAACCTGGTATGCACCGATGTGTTGGGTAATGCCCCCAGCTTCACCGTCCGCAACGTTTGAAGAACGAATACGGTCCAGCAACAAGGTTTTGCCGTGGTCCACGTGACCCATAACCGTAACTACAGGCGGACGTGGCGCCGTCCCAGACGCGTCAAGGTCAATATCTAGAACTTTGAGAATCTCTTCTTCTTGCTCTGCACCCGGGTCGACAATCCTAATTTCTGCGCCTAATTCAGCGGCAAAGAGTTCAACCATGTCATCGCTGAGAGATTGAGTGGCCGTAACCATCTCTCCCTGTTGCAACAAGAATCTGACGACATCTGCTGCTGATCGATTCATTTTGCTGGCAACTTCTTGAGCCGTTGAACCCCTTTCAACAACAATCTCCCCTTCGGGGACTGGAGCGTCGACTGGGGTATAGGCAGCCATCTCTTGTGGCTGCAGTTCTTCTTGTTGGCGTCTACGCCGCTTCTGTTTTCTTCCCCGTCGTTGCTGAGGACCACCTCTAGGGCCTCCAGGTCGGCTACCTGGACGGCCGCCTGGGCCGTCGGGACCAACAGGTGGGCCACCCGGGCCACCCGGACCACCCGGACCACCAGATCCACGTGGGCCACTAGTTGAACGACCCCCCGGTCGCGGGCCGCTAGGAGAACCAACATTGTCTGCTCGTCGCGCTCGTGGTGGGCCCGGTGGAGGCGGTATTGAGCGGCCCGAACCTGATTTTGGTGGGGCTCCAGGAGGTGGCGGAATGCGCTTGCCACTTCCTGAACGCGGTGGGGCCGGCATCCTAGGTGGCGGCGCCGACGGCGCAGACCCGATATCTCGACTGGTCTGCTCTTCTTCTCGACTGGTCTGCTCTTCTCGACCGACGGTCGTCTCCTCAGTTTTTGGTACTGAGCGACTCGAAGGCTCTTCAGCAGTACGACGAGCAGGCTCTTGACCACTAGAGGTCACGAGAGGACGAGCAGGCGGGCTAGACGGCGGCGGACCTACATCTACAGGGGGACTATCAATCTCCTCCGCTACTGCTGGAACCTCTTCTTGGGGCGGAGTTGGAGCTTGCGCTGCTGGCGCCTTCTTCGCGGGTGCCTTCTTCTTCGCTGGCGCCTTCTTCGCGGGTGCCTTCTTCTTCGCTGGCGCCTTCTTCTTCGCTGGCGCCTTCTTCTCGTCTTCTGGGTCCGGAGGTTGCTCTTCTCGTACTAAACCTTCTCGTTCGGCTTTACGTCGAACCCGATCAGCCTGAGCAATTTGGACGCTTGATGAATGACTTTTGACTCCGATACCAAGCGCGTCGCAGAGCGCGAGCGTCTCATCGTTGGTCAAACCCAACTCTCTTGCGAGTTCATATACCCGTGGATTCTTGGGCAAACGCGTTCCTTACTTGTCGTTTAGGTCAATGAGTAGCAGTGGGTAGTTCCCTACGTCATCCATCTTCGCAGACAGTGACGAGGATCCGGTAGATAATCATGCTGTAGACCGAACAGTCACGCTACCGGGTATCTCGCCCGCTGGTGGTCAGTTATTCGGCTGTTCTTCTTCCTCTTCAAGAGTTTCTTGATCGTCCTCTGCTTCAATTGTGGATTCAGCGCCCTCAGTTCCCTCAACAACCACAGCCTCTTCGGAGCTTTCTTCCATCGCAGAATCCTCTGCTGCCGACTCAGTGACCTCACTTTCGTCGTCAGATAAGGCTTCATCGGGATTCTCTTCTGCCACAGCTTCTTCCGCCGCAGTCGCCCAATCATCAGCGGACATTGCTGCACTTCCGTCAGCTGGCACCCAGGTTTGCTCACCTGTCTCGGCGTCAGTGACCCACTCACCTTCAGCCCAGTCCCCATCAGCGTAAGCATTCTCTTCATCAAGAATCTGCGTTTCGCTTTTAATGTCGATTCTCCAACCAGTTAGACGGGCAGCCAATCGAGCATTTTGCCCCTCGCGCCCAATGGCCAACGACAATTGATGATCTGGCACGACAACTTCAGCAACACCCTCAACTTCATGAAATCGCACCTCCTTTACCTTTGCCGGCGACAAAGCTTTCGCCACAAAGTCATGTTGATCCTCCGAAAAAGGCACAATGTCAATTTTTTCGCCACGTAGCTCGTTGACTACCTGTCGAACACGAGCACCTCGGGCACCAACGCAAGCCCCTACTGGATCAATATTGGTGTCATTTGACCAAACCGCAATTTTTGTTCGATGTCCTGGCTCTCTAGCGCAGGCCTTCATCTCAACAATTCCATCACTAATTTCTGGAACTTCGAGCTTAAACAATTCTCGAATTAGTCCCGGATGAGTTCTCGACACTACGATCTGAGGGCCCTTGGCAGTCTTTCGAACCTCCACGATGTAAGCCTTCAGTCGACTATTCGGTTCCGGCCTCTCATAAGGAACCTGCTCCGATTGCGGCAACAACGCTTCGACCCGACCCAGATCGAGGAGCGTGTAACGCGAATCCGTCTGCTGAATGATGCCAGTCACAATGTCGCCCTCACGACCCGCATATTCGTCATATTTCATGTCACGCTCGACTTCGCGAATTCGCTGAGTCAAGACCTGTCTTGCAGTCTGAGCCGCAATCCTCCCGAAATTTTCAGGCGTATCGTCCCATTCTTGGACAACATTGCCTTCCTCATCAATCTCTTGCGCAATCACAGAGATATTGAACATCTCATCTATGACGACGTACGCATCGTCGGCAGCTTCAGGCATTCTCTTATACGCAGATTCGAGACCATTCGCCACGGCCTCCAGGAGCAACTCAGTCGTCATTCCTTTCTCAGCAGCAAGAGCTTGAAGAGCTTCCATCATGTCCGGGGTAGTCATCGTGGACTTCCTCCCTTGTGGTTATTGTTAGATCCATTTTTTTTGCCAGATGCACCTGGCTTCGGAGCAGGTCCCCATTCGAACACTGTTCGCGCCTTTTCCACTTCTGTCAGAGGAACTATGGTCGCACCCAGATCAGAGGTATCAACAGTCAATACCCCGCTGTCGACATCAACCAAGGTCCCTACGATCCGACGCCGACCTTCAGGGCCCGGATTAGTCCTTATGTTTACGACCTCTCCTAAAGCACCCTCGAAATGCTTTTCCTCTCTAAGGCGACGTTCAACTCCAGGAGTAGAAATCTCCAACGTATATCTTCCAGGTATTGGGTCATGCTCATCCAATATCGCAGATACCGATCGGCTTAAAAGCGACAGGTCGTCAACGCCAAGTCCTTCATCGCTATTAACGAGAACGGCTAATGTTCCACCGTTTTGCTGAATGTCATACAGCGTGTGCCCAGCGGCTTCGACTAGTGGCTCAACCAACGAAAAGATGGGTTCGAGGTGACTTTGAGAGTCCGTATTCATCACCCCTCCACTTCGCCTTATCTGAGAGCTTGAGATTCTTTTAGGCCAAGAAAAAGGACGTGGGCGACGCCCACGTCCAGCAAAAAAAGCTGACCTGTTACCGTCATGGTACCAGTCTCCGAGCACTAACCAACTTCGGCGTGCCAGGCTAGATAGCTGCCCTAACGCTTCCGAATCAGTTCAACTATGGCATCTGACTGATTCACATCATCACCTTGCACTTCCAATAAGGCTGCCCGATCTGCTTCCGCTTCCGCTGCCGCTGACTTATCCGCGGCAGCCAATGCTCCCTCGACTCCATCAGAGGCAATTTTCTGCGCCCATTCAATTAAGGAAGCAACCATCTGGTCCTCTGGCACAACCTTGACAACTTGACCTCGAACAAAAAGGTGCCCTCTTTTTCGGCCCGCGGCTATACCTAGATCCGCTCCTTTAGCCTCCCCAGGACCGTTCACCACACAGCCCATAACCGCAACCTGGATTGGCAAATGAAGTTCCGTAAGGGCTTCTTGCGCCATCGCAGCTATTGAGATGACGTCAACTTCTGCTCTTCCACATGAAGGGCAAGCAATTAGGTCCAATGAGCTTCGTTCGCGCAAGCCAAGAGCTTCCAACAACTGGCGTCCCGCTTTTGCTTCCTCAACCGGGTCAGCTGTAAGGCTGTAACGAATTGTGTCGCCTATTCCCTCATTAAGTAGCGTCGCTATACCCGCAGTAGCCTTCAAGATTCCGCCAGGTGGTGGCCCCGCTTCAGTTACTCCAAGATGCAATGGAAAGTCAACCGTGTCGGCTAACAACCGATAGGAATCAACCATAAGCCGAACGTCGCTGGCCTTAACGGAGATCTTCACCGCATCGAACCCGACTTCTTCGAAGTAACCCAACTCTCGTTTCGCCGATTCAACCAACGCGACAGCCGTTATTCCATACTTTTCTTCGATATCCGGGTCGAGAGATCCAGCGTTCACACCAATTCGAATCGGAACACCGCGATCGCGAGCTTCAGAAGCAACGGCCTTTATATGTTGTTCTTTGCGAATGTTTCCAGGGTTAAGACGCAAACACGCAACTCCTGCGTCCAGAGCTGCCAGCGCCAACCGATACTGAAAATGAATATCTGCGATAATCGGGACCGGTGAGCGGGGAACGATGCGAGCTAAGCCTTCTGCGGCTTCTACCTCATTACAAGTACATCGAACAATTTCAGCACCCGAACTGGCTAACGCATAAATCTGTTCGAGGGTCGCTTCCGCGTCTGCCGTCTTAGTGGTCGTCATCGATTGGACGCTTATCGGAGCACCTGCTCCTACTTGCACTCCTCCGACATTCACACTTCGGGTCACTCGACGTTCAAACATCAATAACAGTCTGTCAGTTTGAACATGAATTCCCTGCTGTCACACTCACTCAAAATCCGAGAGGGTTCGCAATATCCAAATAAATGGCCCCCAACCCGAAGAAGGCTAAAAACGCTACGACGGCGTAGGTGACAGGAAGCAAACGGGTTGTATCGATTATGTGTCGTCGACCTGTTCTTCCTTCTCGAACACGTTCATAAGTTGCTATGGCTATATGACCACCATCCAGTGGCAAGAACGGCAGCAGATTAAACACACCGATAAACACATTGAATGCGACAAATAACTGCATCCGTTCTGAACCGCTCAATCGTTCACTAGCTCCAATCTGAACAGCCCCAACCAGCGAGACTGGCCGAGTCTCCAGGTTGTCATTAGCACTCGGGTCATTCGGGGGCGAGATTATTCGGTCTGCCACATCACCTAAGTTCGCAACAATCGTCCAAATGCCACGAATTGATTGCCCAACCATGGTGGCGAACTCCGCTCCACTTTGGCTAACAGCTTCTAACGGGCCGTATTTCACTAGCTCCGTGGCTTGTTGACCTCTAACTCCCAGGAGTCCGTAGCCATCTGGGCCGACACCCAAGGTTGCCATCAGCGATAGTTCACTGTCGCCGCGCATAACTTCTAGCTGGACCGTTTCGTTAGGGCGGTTTCGGATAATTTCTACTAGATCCTCCCATGCTGCAGTGGATTGGCCTTCAACGAAGAGGATGCGATCTCCCCTTTGAATTCCTGCACGCGCAGCGGCACTCTGTTCAGCAAGATTCTCTTGCTCAAGGACACTTGCTACTTCCCACGACCCTTCCTCGACTACCGGGTCACCTAAAAAGGCGAAAAGAGTTAGCAGACCTATGAACGCCATCAAGAAATGCATCAGAGAACCAGCCGACGCAACCAAAAGACGTTTCGGATAGCTCTGCTGTCTATAAGTTCTCGCTTCATCTTCGGCATCTACTTCATCAAGATTCGTCATCCCAACCAATTTGACGTAGGCCCCGGCAAGTATCGGCTTGACCCCGAACTCTGTTTCACCTCTTCGAAAGCTGAATAGTCGGGGTCCGAAACCAAGAAAAAATTCCGTAGCTTTCATCCCGGTTATGCGCGCTGCCATGAAATGGCCCAGCTCATGGACAAAAACTACGAGGACGATTACCAGCGTCACCGCCAACATGGATTTCGACACAAACCCCAGCAACAACAGGGAAGCAGCTACGAGCCCGAAACCTAATATCCCTCGAACTCGAGGCGTTACTTTCATATCAGGAGACTCAAGCATCAACGACCCCGGTCTGATAGATCGGTCGCCACGCATTCCCGACCACGACGGTCTGCCCTAACTACCGCTTCAACCGATTCAGCGACGGCTCCGTCATACTGATTTAAAGCACTTTCGATCAAATTTGCAATTTCGGGCCATGAAATACGGCCGCTTAGGAACGCATCTACGGCGGCTTCATTAGCACCATTCATCCACGCAGGTGCTGTGTCTCCTGTTTCACCGGCGGAGTAAGCCAAGTCAAGGCAAGGAAAATTCTTTCTATCTGGCGGCTCAAAATGAAGGGATTTGTTAGTTCCCCAGTCGATACTGCCAAAGGGAGTAGAGATCCTTTCGGGGTATGCAAGCGCATATGCAATAGGCAATCTCATATCCGGTTCCGACAATTGAGCAATAGTTGCGCCATCGGTGAAGGTAGCCATTGAATGAACTATTGATTCCGGATGAACAACAACTTCAATCTGTTTATAGTCGACTCCGAAAAGCTCGTGAGCCTCTATGACTTCAAGGCCCTTATTCATCAAAGTTGAAGAGTCAACAGTGATTTTAGGACCCATTGCCCATGTCGGATGCTCAAGAGCCTGCTCAACAGTTACTTCTTGCAGTTCGACAGAACCCCAGCCTCTAAATGGACCCCCGCTTGCAGTAAGAACTAATTGATGAAGGTAACGGGCCTGCCCTTCAGGGTCGCTGGATCTAAGACACTGGTGAAGAGCGCAATGCTCACTGTCTACAGGAATCAGCTCGGCTCCTGGGGTGGCGCGAAGCGGTTGAACTAAAGGCCCAGCTGCTATCAAGCTCTCTTTGTTGGCAAGAGCCAAGCGCCTGCCTGAACTTAACGCAGCAAGAGTCACTCCCAACCCCGCAAATCCCACGATGCCGTTGACAACAACCTCGGCTCGCGTCGCCAGCTCCTCGTAGCCCTCCGCCCCTACTAACACCTCAGTGCCTTCGGGTACTTCCATCCTAAGCGTCGCAGCTAAACCAGGATTTCCAATGGCCACGACCTCAGGTTGGAACTCTCTCGCATAAGAGGCAAGCAGCTCCACGGAAGACCAAGCAGCTAGCGCTGTTATTCGGAAACGTTCAGGTTCGGCTCTCACTACCTCAATAGTTTGAGAACCAATGGATCCGGTGGCTCCTAGAACCGCAACCGTCGTCACTTAAGTACCTCTCAGGTAAGCACGAGGTCGGCGACAAAATAAGCAGTTGGCAAGACAAACAACAGCGCATCAAACCGATCGAACACGCCTCCATGTCCTGGCAGCAGAGTTCCCATATCTTTGACGCCCATATCGCGTTTAATCATCGACTGAGCTAGATCGCCAACCGGTGCGACCAAGGCAATGGCCAAGCCAAGCCAGAAACAGTCCATCATCGAAACCGACCAAGGATGCACTCCCGGGAATTTATTGAGCACCAGCGTCGTTATAACCACAGAAAGCATCATGCCGCCCAACAAACCCTCATAGGTTTTGTTCGGACTGACGCGGGGAGCAATCTTTGATTGACCGGTGGTGCTTCCTATGACGTAGCCGCCTACGTCGTATGCGATAGTTCCTATAACTGCTCCGATCAAGATGGCATCACCATTCGGTCGAGCGAGAATCAGGGCAGCAAACGAGCCCAAACCACCGACCCAAGCAAACCCCAGCAAGGTAACCGCGAAATTTGCAGTTACATGCTGAGATTCGATGTCGAACAAGAACCAACACATGCCAGTTATAACCAGCAAAGCAAACACCACTGGGTACGCCTCAAAACCCCTGTGATAAGCCCCAAGTGATAACCCTACAACCGCTGCGAGGCCAAGAAGGGTGGCCGGCCTGTAGCCCAAGTTTTGTGCCGAAGTGAAGAACTCAAGGGCGGCAAATCCCAGCGCCGCCAAAACCATGATGAGTATCGCCCATGGGCCAACTTTTAGTAGCCCGAAGAATGCCGCCGCCAAAGCCAAGCCCACACCAATCGCCGCTGGGAGATTTCGTCCCGTCGATTCGGAAGATCCAGTCGAATCTTGTCCCGTTGTGGAACCGTGAGTCACGGTTCGGTCTTCTTCGTTCACTTTGGTTGACTCCTCGTAATCTCGGCGACCTTCTCGCCAATGGGGGGCTGGTCCGCCGAATTCACTCCACTCAGCATCCTCGTGTTCGTTACTTTCTTCTTCGTCATCAATCGATTCGGCCTGCTCAGAACCTTGCATTATGCGTTGACTCGGTGGCGTATCAAATAGTTTGATGACTCGTCGAGCCGGCTGTTCAGCCTCAGAGTTTGTTTGACTCTCGACGTCAGGCTGTAAATCCTCCTCGAGCCCCGACGGAGAACCCTCCTCTATCACCTGGGTTTCATCGTCAGATACTTCTTCTTCGAAGACCAGCTCGGCAGTAGGTTCGTCTTCGAAGATCGGTTCAACACCGAGCTCCCGCTCATCTACGACGGTCGCTTCGTCGCCGCTTCGCTCACCTTCGCTTGATTCAGGTTCATTGCCAGTTTGCTCAGCGCCTACACCTTCAGCCGCGATCTGCCCGGGATCAACTTCACCTATTTGACCATCGTCTATCGGGGGTACTTCGTCCACAATTTCTTCTATTGGGCCTGTGTCATAGGCGGGCGCCTTATCTTCTGCAGATCCAGGTCGACCAATGATCGGCGAATCATCAAAGATCGCATCATCAAAGTCGTCATCCTCAAAGTCGTCATCCTCATCGAAGAGGCTCTCACCAAACAGCTCATCAGTCGGAACTTGGGGGTGAGAAAACTCGCTGTCATCAGAGCTTTGACTAGAGGTTCCCTCGTCGTCAGTGGGGGCACTCTGATCCTCGATTTCGCCAAGTTCAGAACTGAACTGATCCTCTTGCATTCCTGGCGAGACTGTAGGGATGGTGTCAGACCTAACTGCGTCCATCAATCCTGTGTCCGAAGTATCAACTAGATGCGGATCGTCTGGTAGTTGAGGGAACAGACGTGAACCCCCCAAGGGTGAGTCCTCAAGTTCGGGTGGATCAGGCCGTTCACCGCCATCTGGCCGTTCCCCTGAGCCGGGTTCTGACCAGTGCGGCATAGGTGATTCATCAAAATCGAAGGAGAGCAAAGGGCCGGTGTCATTGTTATCTTCAATTTCTTCGCGACGGCCAGGTTCAATCTCGCCATCCTCAGAATCAGACATACCTATCCCCACCCTTTGTTTCAGACCTCAAGCAACTCCTGCTCTTTAGCAGCGAGGGCCCGATCGATTTCATCAACTGATTTTTGGGTATAGCTGTCAAGGTCCTTGTTGAACCGTTCTTTATCATCTGAAGAAATTTCTTTGTCTTTCTCGAGTGCATCTAAATCCTGGCGGGCCGAACGCCGAAGGTTGCGGACCGCGACGCGGCCATCCTCAGCCATCTGTTTGACCACTCGTACCAGATCTTGTCGCCTTTCTTCGGTCAAAGGAGGAAAAACCAAGCGAATGACTTCTCCATCGCTACTGGGATTAATACCTAAATCAGATTCCATTAGGGCCTTGGATATACCTTCAATCGAACCACGATCAAAAGGTTGTACTACTAAGACACGCGCCTCGGGAACTGAGAAACTTGCCAGTTGTTGAAGGGGGACATCCGCACCGTAGTAAACAACTTTTAGTTTTTCGACAAGTGCAGGTGTCGCACGTCCGGTTCGGACAGTCCCATATTCATTTTGTGCGTGCTCAACAGCCCGCTGCATGCGGTCCCTTGCATCAACACAAACTTCTTCTGCGAACTCGCTCACCTGACCAGCGTACCGATCGCAGCACCACCGAGTATGGACTCAAAGTTTCCACGGGTCATTAAATCAAATACCACTATGGGCGTCTTATTGTCCTTACATACTGCTATCGCCGCGCTATCCATCACCGCTAGCTCTTGAGAAAGTACGTCTAGGAAAGAAACATCATCAAGTAGTTCTGCATCAGGGTCACTATTGGGGTCAGCGGTATAAACCCCATCGACTCCGGAATGTGTTCCCTTAAGTACTGCGTCTGCATCTATTTCAGCTGCTCTAAGGGCAGCTGCGGTATCCGTCGTAAAGAACGGGTTTCCTGTTCCGGCCGCAAAAATGACAACTCGCCCCTTTTCTAGGTGACGCACCGCCCGACGCCGAATATAGGGCTCAGCGACCTGCGCCATACCGATCGCTGTCATGACACGTGTAGGCACCTCAGCCCTTTCAAGCGCGTCCTGGAGGGCTATCGCATTAATTACTGTCGCCAACATGCCCATGTGGTCAGACTGAGCTCTATCCATGCCCCCATCGGAGCCAGACATGCCTCTCCAAATATTTCCACCGCCAACGACGATGGCTATATCGACTGCATGGGCTTCGCGAACTGAAGCAATCTCCGACGCAAGATTCTGGAGCACTTCTCCGCTTATGTTGTTACCTGTTGGATCAGCTAACGCTTCCCCTGAAAGTTTTAGAATGACCCGTTTCCAAGGGCAGTCACCCTCCCAGCGGCGAGCCTGATCCGTCACGTCAGCTACCTATCTCCACCTGGACGAACCGAGTAATCGTTGATTCCGCCAGAAGATCCGAAATAGCGATCTTCTCATCCTTCACAAATTTTTGCTCCATAAGCGCTGAATCACGAAAGAACCCATCCATGCGGCCATCAACGATTTTGTCGATCGCCTGCTCTGGTTTACCTTCATTACGGGTTATGTTCTCGAGAGTTTCACGTTCAGATGCAACCACCTCTGGCGGAACGTCATCTCTGGTCAAATACTTGGGTCTACTGCTCGCAATGTGCAACGCGACATCATGCGCTATTTCAGGATCCCCATTATCGATTTCAATCAATACAGCGTTAACGCCACGTCCGTTCTGTTGGTGGACATATGCGTCAAGCACGGCACCGGGACTTGCTTCGTATCTAATTACCTGACCTAAGTCGATGTTCTCTTTGAGAGTTATTTTCATGTTCTCTAATTCAGTAACACTTTCAGATACCGCGCCTTCTCCGCGGGTGAGAACTGCTGTCAGGATATTTTCTGCCATTTCTCCGAATTGATCAGATTTAGCTACGAAATCCGTCTCACACTTCAACTCGACAACAGCGGCAGTTGCGCCTTCAACTCTTGCTACAACAATTCCTTCACTGTTTTCTCTATCAGAACGGCTAGCGCTCTTCGCTATCCCTTTTTCTCTCAGCCATTGGGCTGCGGCTTCGGGATCTCCATCATTTTCAACCAAAGCCTTCTTGGCATCCATCATGCCGGCGCCGGTTGATTGACGAAGAGCTTGAACGTCTTTGGCGGTGAAATCTGCCATTAGCTCTTGTGCACCTCTTTAAATCGGTATTAGCGGACTACTTTTCCTCGTTCGTTTCCGAAGAGACCTCAGTTGTTGTTTCTTCAGCAGTTGTCGTTTCTTCAGCAGCTGTTGTTTCTTCAGCAACCTGTGGCTCTGCCTCGGAAGTCATCTCAGCTGGCGGGTCAACGACTGGGGTAGCTTGGGCTGCCTGTTCGGCTGCCATTCGTGCCTCTCGCGCCGCACCCTCGGCAAGTGCTTTTTGCGCAGCTTCGGCTTGCTCTACTGAAACTCGGGCTTCTTGCTCAGGAGAGCGTTCACCGGAAGCACTGGCGACTACGCCTTTGCTTTGAGCTATGTACCGTCCTTCACGGACTGCATCCGATATGACTCGGGTAAGCAGATCTGTACTTCGGATCGCATCATCGTTTCCTGGGATTACATAGTCAATTAGGTCAGGGTCGCTATTGGAATCCGCAACCGCTACAACCGGAAGTTTGAGCCGGTTCGCTTCAGCAACCGCTATATGTTCTTTCGGGGTATCCAGCACGAACACTGCCTGTGGCAGCTTGTCCATGTTGCGCAATCCATCAAGATTGCGTTGGAGTTTGGTGAGTTCTCGAGTGAGGAGCAGCGCTTCTTTCTTAGGCATGTTCTCGAAGTCACCCGCAGCTTGCATTCGCTCGTACTCCAACATTTTGTCGACACGACCTCGAATGGTTCTGAAGTTAGTGAGCATGCCCCCAAGCCATCTTTGGTTTACGTAGGGCATCCCTGAGGTTTTCGCATAGGTTTCGATTGGGTCTTGGGCTTGTTTCTTTGTGCCGACAAACAGAATCGTTCCACCTTTTGCGACGGTGTCTCGGACATAGGTGTAAGCACTGTCCAACAATCCGATGGTCTGTTCAAGATCGATAATGTAAATGCCGTTGCGTTCGCCCCACAGATAGCGATCCATCTTGGGGTTCCATCGTCGAGTCTGATGGCCGAAGTGGACTCCAGCTTTGAGCAAATCTGACATGGTTACGACTGCAGCCATGGTTTCTCCCCCCACGGTTAGATTGCTGCACTGAAATCGACACCGTAATGACACGGTGACCGTGAGGTCGTCTCAGCTGTGAGTTATACCGGACCCAAGTTGAGCCCGACGTTGAAGTCTAGCGAGGCAGCAACTAAAGCGGTCGTTGAGATACACACAGATTAGGCACTATCCGCGAGGGTGATGTTTTCGATGCGTCTCTCTTAACTGTTCTCGGCTGACGTGCGTATAAATCTGAGTCGTAGTGAGATCAGCATGACCAAGTAGCTCCTGGACCGCTCTTAAATCGGCGCCCCCGTCGAGCAAGTGCGTGGCATATGTATGGCGAAGGGCATGAGGTGATCTTTCTGTCATGCCCTTTGACCGCAGTAAGCGATGCAAGATACGCCTTACATCGCTTCGCCCTATTCCATTCCCCCTCCTGTTAACCAACAACTCGCGGGAGTTTCGACCGCTAGGTGTGTAGGCATCATCAAAAGCCTGACTTCCTTTCGGGATCCATAATTCGAGTAGGTCACAGGCGTACGCGGTAATGGGCACTGTCCTGACCTTCGAACCTTTGCCGATAACTTCAATCGTCTGCCTTCTTAGGTTCACACTCTCCTCGTTGAGAGCGCAAAGCTCCGCGACGCGAAGACCGGAGCCGTATAACAGTTCAACAACTATCCGGTCACGAAGTTCAAGGGCGTTCTGCGGTGTCGACTCATCGAATAGCTGATCAATTTCTGAACGTTGCAACGGCCGCGGAAGACGCTGCGAACCCTTGGGAGTGCGCACCTTTACTGTCGGGTCCTTATGAATCACCTTTTTCGTCATTAACCACTGGTAATACCTACGGAGTGCTGAGATTCTTCGGGCCATTGTCTTCTGTGCGCGCCCATTCTTCTGCATGTTGGCTATCCAGCTATCGACATCGTTTCGGGTAATAACTTCGGGGGTGAAATAGCCGCTTTCTTCGCTCCACCGAACGAACTCATCCAAGTCCTGTTTGTAAGCCTCAAGCGTTGCCGGTGATGCAGCGACTAAGAAACGGAGAAATTCATCAATATTCCATGGGTCGCCACTCACACAATGAAAGGTACCGACAGAGAGGACGTTCAGCCGTTCATCTCTTCACATAGGCCGATGACGCTCGAAACATCATTTTCAACCCGAATGAGTAACTTGCATTGAGCTAGCCAGCCATTTAACCGAATTCCGACATTTATAGGTGCATACTGCGGATATGGGTTACAACCCTTATCGGAAACATAACGCCACATCTCTGGACTACTTACTTGTAGCAAGCGCGACTCTGATTGCTATCGGTCTTGTTATTTGGGGTCTTTGGGGATAGGAATCATGGTTTTTGATTTACAGCCTGAAGATGGCTACGAAGTCCGACGGATCCAGCCCTACCAAGCAACGAAAACCTACCTGTGTCCAGGTTGCAACAGGGAAATCCCTCCAGGACTCGGACATATGGTCGCTGTCCCCTTAGATGCACCGGATCTCAGACGTCACTGGCACTACGGCTGCTGGCAGGCTCGTCACCGACGAATGCCGCGGGGCTAGAACTTTCAGGGAAACATTCCCCAGCTAGTAACGCTTTTCCTTGACACGAGCTGCTTTGCCAATACGATCCCGCAAGTAATACAACTTGGAACGGCGAACGTCACCGACTGCTACGCGCTCTATTTTGGCGAGAGTGGGAGCGTGCAGAGGGAAGGTTCTTTCTACTCCAACACCAAAGCTGAGTTTGCGAACTGTAAAAGATTCTCTAATTCCCGAGCCTCGGCGCGCTATTACGTAGCCTTCAAAAAGCTGTGTTCTTTCGCGGTTGCCTTCAACTACTCGGACATGAACTTTGACTGTGTCGCCCGGACCGAATTCAGGATGGTCAGTTCTTAGCTGGGCTTGATCGACGAGATCGGTGCTGTGCATGGCGCACTTGCTCCTAGTGTGGGGTTCCCGGTTAGGAACGATGAAGGGGTGGTTGTGCGATTCGCCCCCAGGCAATGACTGAAGGTATCGCGGTAAGAACGAATCATCATGCTAGCGGCCTGTTACTCCGAAACGAAGCGGTCGTCGATGCTTATATCGAACTCGTCCAACATCTCTAGCTCTTCTTTCGATACTCCACGAAGTTCAAGGAGATCGGGACGGAGCTCTGAGGTTCGCACTATCGCCATAGCTAGCCGCCATCTTTCAACGCGAGCATGATCTCCGCTGAGGAGGACTTCAGGCACTTTAGAGCCACGGAAATCAGAGGGTCGAGTCCACTGTGGATATTCAAGCAAGTCGTCGTCGAAACTCTCCTCGCTGCTTGACAAGTCATTCCCAAGAACTTTCGGAACGAGCCTGGCCACTGTTTCGATTACTACCATCGCCGCAAATTCACCTCCGGCAAGGACGAAATCACCTATCGATAGTTGTTCATCAACAAGGCTGTCTCTAATTCGTTCGTCGACGCCTTCGTATCGTCCGCAGAGGAGTGAGAATCCGTCTAAGGCCGCCAGCTCAGCAGCTTTTTGTTGGTCAAATCGTTCACCTCCTGGGTCAAGCAGGATCAAGGGTTTAGGTGAGTTGCTTGCTTCCACAGCACCAAAAACCGGTTCAGGCTTCAAAACCATCCCAGCTCCTCCCCCAAACGGTTTGTCATCAACAGTCTTGTGCACGTCTGTCGCCGTCATTCTCAGATCATGAACGCGCAGATCAAGTAGGCCACTTTCTTGGCCTCTCCCCAAAACGCTGAGCGTCATCATCTCGTCTACTGCCTCAGGGAAAATCGTAAAGACATCTATGCGCATGTCATGAACCCAAATCAAACAGACCGTCAGGCGCATCTACCGTGACTACTTCAGCTTCAAAGTTAGTCACGAAAGTGAGTGGTATGAGGTGGCCCGTATCAAGTTCGAGAAGATCAGAAGCGGGGTTGGCGACGACCGCCTGAACTCTTCCACGGTCAGTCCCATCAAGTTCCCGAACAGTCGATCCAATAAGTTCGTGAACCCATAAAACATCGGGTTCTGCCAGAGGAGAGGCACTCAGGACCAAGCCACGTAACTTTTCTGCCTCGGTTCGGTTTCTAACGCCTTCAAAGCGCACCAACCAGCGATCTTGATGCGGGCGCGTGGCTCCTACAACCAACTCCCCTAACTCGGTGCTCAATCTGCTTCCTGGATCGAGCCGTTCAAGCCGATTGGTCACGAGTCGGACAACCACCTCACCGTTCGTTCCATGCGCCCGGCCAATATTTCCGATCTCAAGTAGTTCTTCAGCATTTGACATTGCTTGGCTCGCCACCTAGCCGAATCCAGCCTCAGTCGCTGAAGTCAACCTCAACATCAACGCCGTCTTTGACCGCTGCTGCCCTAACTAAGGTACGAATCGAGTTGGCTACACGGCCACGTTTCCCAATTACTCGGCCAATATCCTCAGAACTTACTTTGGCCATCAGGCTAATCTTCGTGTCGCTCTCTTCGATCTCTAGCTCCACCTGATCCGGGTGTTCGACCAGTTGAGCAATCAAATAAAGCAGCACTTCTTCGGCAGTGGTTCCTTCTTGTTCACTCATGACTGCTCCTCATCCTCGCCCTCAGACACTGAATCGCCTTCGGCTTCTACAGGTTGGTCATCCTCAACGACAGCGATCTCGTCTTGCGTATTTTCCTCGGCACCTGCGTCATCGGTCTTAGCCTCGTCCACATCACTGGATTCATCTGCTGGAGCACTAGCTTCTGGTTTCTTCAAGGAAGACTTCTGCTTCGGGGCAGGCGGTGCGGGTGGAGTAAATTGCTCGCCTTTGAAGTCAGCCCAAGCTCCAGAAATTTTCAACAGCTTTTCGACAGTTTCACTTGGCTGAGCACCATTTTGAAGCCAATGAACGGCACGTTCATTATCGATCTTGACTACTGATGGCTCCAAGCGGGGCTGATAGGTGCCAATAATTTCTATAAAGCGTCCATTTCGTGGCGACCTACTGTCAGCTGCCACAACTCGATAAGTCGGTTGCTTTTTTTTGCCCATGCGCATCAGGCGCAGTCGTACGGCCATAGTTATTCAGATCTCTCCGGGGTCATCTTGTGGAACTTATTCACCACTCGGCGTCGCCGGCCCGAAGGTCGGTGGAGCGGCAAGAAAAGGCATTGCTTTAAGCCAGTAGGAAAGCCTACCTGTCTGTGGGCCGAACGAACACGCTGATGAGGAAGGTCATTTCATTGGCCTGGCAAAGTAAGGTCCAAATCGGCGATGTCGAGCTTCGGGAAATCGGGTTCACCTTTAGGTTGAACTCTGCTATTTCCTCCCTTTGAAGGGCCTTTTTTTCCTTTCTTCGTTTTTTTGCTTTTCGATTTACGCGACTTAGTCTTTGAACCCAGCCCAGCCATGCCTTTCATCGCTTTGCGCATCTCTTTGAATTGTTTGAGCAAGTTGCTTACTTGAGCCGGCGTAGTGCCACTGCCAGTCGCTATTCTCGCTCGACGGGAACCATCGACAACATCAGGGTTATTTCGCTCATCTGGAGTCATCGAAAGAACGATCGCTTCGACCCGATCGATTTCCCGTTCATCAATGTTTGCGTCCTTCATTTCCTTAGGGACCCCGGGCATCATCGACATAATGCTTGAGAGATTGCCCATCTGACGGACTTGACGCAGCTGATCGACGAAATCGTCGAGGGTAAACGTTCCTTCCAAAAGCCTCTGGGCCGCTTCTTCAGCTGCCTCTTGTTCAAATACTTCTTCGGCCTTTTCGATCAGAGTTAGAACATCACCCATTCCTAGGATGCGTTCGGCCATCCGATCAGGGTGGAATAGATCGAAATCTTCAAGTTTCTCACCAGTCGAAGCGAAAGCTATGGGCCGACCCACTACTTGCTTGACCGACAGAGCAGCTCCGCCACGGGCGTCACCATCTAGCTTCGTGAGGATGATCCCATCTAGCTCAAGCGTGGCGTGGAAAGCTTCAGCAGTATTGACAGCATCCTGTCCCGTCATTGCATCGACAACCAAGAAAGTGTGATCGGGTTCAACCGCATCAGAAATCTGTGCGATCTCATCCATAAGATCGCTGTCGACCGTTAAACGGCCCGCCGTATCGACGATGAGAACATCGCGCCCAGTCAGCTGAGCTTCTTCTAGGGCTTTGGTTGCAGCATCAACCGGGTTTGTAGGAGCGCTAAAAACGGGAACATCTATTTGTCGGGCCAACGTTTGCAGCTGCTCTACTGCAGCCGGGCGCTGCAGATCCGCTCCGACCAGCAACGGATTTCTACCCTGAGATTTCAGCCACCGGGCTAGCTTTGCTGATGAGGTGGTCTTACCTGAACCTTGCAACCCTGCCATCAGAACAACAGTCGGCGGCTTCTGCGCATAAGAAAGCTGAAATGACTCGCCGCCCAAAATCGTCGTTAGTTCTTCATTTACGATCTTTACGACCTGTTGGCCGGGAGTCAGGCTTTGTGTTACCTCAGCATCGAGGCATCGCACCTGAGTAGCTTCCACAAACTGTTTTACGACATTGAAGTGAACGTCAGCCTCAAGCAAAGCCAAACGAATTTCGCGCATGGCTTCAGCAACGTCGTCATTGCTAAGCCGGCCCTTCCCTTTCAGTCGGCCAAGGATTCCGTCAAAACGGTCTGTCAGTGTGTCAAACATGAAGTTGCTTAGGTTACCTGACCTAGTTTGTTGGTCTTAGGAGATTGTCTAATCATCGCCAAACATTGCTTCTACAAATTGTTCGGAATCGAAATCAACTAAATCAAGTTCCCCTTCTCCTAAGCCAATCAACTTCACTGGCAAGCCGAGCTCTTTTTCGATGGCAAAGACAATCCCACCCTTTGCAGAACCATCCAGCTTGGTCAGCACAATTCCAGTAACACTTGCGGCTTCAGTGAATTCCTTAGCTTGGCTGAGCCCATTCTGGCCCGTCGTGGCATCTATGACTAAGAGGACTTCGCAAACTTGTCCGGGTTCACGATCTGCCACCCTCCGGACTTTTGCCAGTTCTTCCATCAAATTCACTTTGTTGTGAAGCCGACCCGCAGTATCCCCAAGGACGACATCGATATCGCGAGCATTTGCAGCCTCGACTGAGTCAAAAATCACCGAACTCGGGTCAGCGCCTTCACTGCCCCGAACAAAGTCAGCGCCGCAAAGTTGTGCCCATTTTTCAAGTTGTTCTGCCGCCGCAGCTCGGAATGTGTCGCCCGCCGCTAGTAGAACGGTCAGACCTTCGTCAGTCAATCTTCGTGCAGCTTTGCCAATCGATGTCGTCTTACCGACGCCATTGACCCCAACAAATAGCCACACAGGCACCAGCCCCTCCGGCGCGGCATGTGACAACTCTCTGTCGCGGGAAAGATCATCTTTCATTTGCTTCTTCAACGCTTCAAGCAAATCATTTCCTGTTTCTAGTTTCTCTAGTCGAGCCGTCTCACGAAGCCTATTGACCACATCAAGAGTGGTTTCCACCCCGACATCGGCCAATATCAGCAACTCTTCGAGTTCTTCCCAGGTTGAGGGGCTGACTGATTCGCCCTTTATGCCTTTTAAGCGGTCGGAGATCACCGACCGTGCTTTTGACAACTTGTCTCGCATTGAGACTGTGCGCGGCGCTTGCTCCGAATCGGACGTACCTTCTGAGCTAGATAGCTGGTCATCTCCGCCGACGTCAGCCGAGATACCGTCTTCTTCTATCTCAGATTGAACCCCAGCAGCGCTCTGTGTTCGTCGGCGAGTCGTCCACGCACGGTGGATCCACGGCAAAACAGCCAGCGACAGCATCAAGGCTATGAAGACAACTATTAATAAGGACGTATTCACGGTGAATGCAAACTACAAAACAATTCTGGACTTCGTTGACTTCGAAGCTAGGAAGCGACCTTTTCGCTTAGCACTCGGGATGAACCCCCCGGCGCCATCGATACGCCATACAGAACGTCAGCAGCTTCCATAGTGCGTTTCTGGTGACTGACGATCAACAGTTGTGCCTCTTGACGGAACTCAGCGACTAAATCAAGAAATCGGTGCAGGTTGATGTCGTCAAGGGCGGCTTCTACCTCATCCATGACATAGAACGGGGAAGGACGACTGCGAAAAATGGCGAAAAGAAAAGCTAAAGCAGTCAACGAACGCTCCCCACCAGACAGCAAAGATAATTTTCGCACATTCTTTCCGGATGGCTTAGCTTCCAGTTCGATGCCAGTTTCAAGCATTTGATCAGGACTGGAAAGCCCTAGTTTTCCTTCCCCACCAGGAAAGAGCGTTGAAAATATTTGTTTAAAATTATCTGCAACATCGTTATACGCTGCCTCGAACACGTCCACTATTTCCGTGTCGACAGCTGCGATGACTTTGTTCAATTCCCGCCGTGTACTGCGAACATCGTCTAACTGTTCTGCAACAAAGTCGTGACGCTCTTTAAGCGACTCATACTCCTGCAAAGCCAATGGATTTATGGGACCCATTCGGCGAAGGTCATTATCGAGTTCTCGAACACGCGCCGCCGGAGTGACTGAATCGCTTAGTTCAGGTTCCGGAGCAGCGAGGGCCTCATCAGAATCGGCATTTAATTCATTTCGAAGCATCTCTCGCAAGTTGTCGATCTTAAATCTCCGCTCAGTTTCTAATATCTCGTTGGAGGCTAGAACTTCTTGTAACTCCCCGAGACTCTTTTCAAGAGCTGACCTCTCACGACGCAGAACTTCGAGACGGTCGGCAATCATTTTAACTTCTGCTGATAACTCAGTGCGTCTGTCGCGAAGTATCCCAACCTCTTGTTCTAAGGTCTCCAGTCGTTGTGCAAGCAGCGTTCGTATGTCTGCAAGAACCGCCAAGGTTTCTTCGACCCGCCTGAGTTGATTTGTCTTACCAGTCGCCTGCTCTTCATTAGCTTCAAGCTGTACACCGATCTCATTTCGTCGGTCTTCGCTTCGCGTCCGTTGTTCTTCAAGAGCCTTTTCATTGGCTTTTAGCTCTGCACGCGACTGAGCGGCTGCTCTGATTCTGCCTTCCAAATCCCGCCTTCGAGTGTGAGCATCCGTCGCTGCTGAACGTTCTAATGTCTCAGCTTCCTCCAATTCAATTAAGCGTTCTTCAAGTTCAACAACTCTGGGCTGATCTCGCTCCAAAGCCTGGCTTAACTCAGCTATTCGAGTTTCAAGTATTTTTCTTTCCGAATCTAAATCTCTTCGTTGCCTTTGAGCCTTGTCGATCCCATCGGCTGATCGCGTCAACAAATCATCGTTTGATTCGAGCCTAGACACAGCTTCCAGTAAGCGAACTTGAGTGTCCGCACGTCGAGCATCCGCAACTTCTCGTTCTATATCCGCTGCCTCTTTACGGGCCGTAGCTATCTGAACTTCATCTCGAGCATCTTCTAGGGCACTGAGCGTAGTGGCATTGCTTCCTAGCCCAATGCTCCAGCCATTCGGACCACAACAGTCACCGTCCTCAGTTACAACTATTAGCTCCGGGTGTTGCTCAGCGAAATCAATCGCTTCAGCCCAGCCACCCTTGACGAACACTGCATCAGCTAGCAGTGCATCGAGAAGCGGATCAAGCTGAGTTGTTTTGCCCGCCACATACCGCCTAAGGGGGTTGCCAGATTTGGGTGTTTCAGAGGCGACGTATGAGCTATTCACCGCTAGTACTGACCCGCTTGCTTCCGAGGCTCCAAGTCGTTCGAAAGCGACTCTTGCAGTCATCACGTCTGCTACCACGACAGATCCCAGTACCGCCCCAAGGGCTACTTCAATCGCAGTCTCCCATCCTGGCTCTACTTCAATTAATTCGCCCAGAACACCTAAAACGCCTTCGATCTCTTGTACCTGTTCAAACCCTGAACTCTCGCGAACTGTGGCCACCGCTAGTTCAAGGGCTTCGATACGAGCAGACCACTTCTGTTGATCTTTGGTCGCCGATTGCTGTTCCTCAACAACACCAGCCAAACTAACGGCAGAGTTATCAGCTTCTTGTTGGGCTCGATCGACCTCTTGAACCAGCGCTGCTTCAACACTTGAAGCTTCGGTCAAACTTGCCTGCAAGTGATCAAGGTTTTGTTCCGCATCGGAAATCTCCAGCGTTAGCTGGGTAACACGTTTTGCTAAGCGGTCGTGTTCTGTGGTGAGTCTTTCGAGGCCTCTTCGTAACGGACCCAACTCACCTTTAACCTCAGCAGCTCTCTTAGCAGCATCAAATCCGACGAGCGGAGCATCTATAGCTAGGGAGTCGGCTTCATTTGTCAGCTCTGTCTCAACCTCAGAAAGCTCAGCTAGTTGCTGTTTAATAATCTCTTCGCGATTTGCTAAGTCACTAAGTTCTTCCGACAATCTCGATGACTCCGCTTCAAGGGTCAACGCTACATCGGCAGCCAGAAGAGAGCCTCGGTCTCCTTCAGTCGTTCTGGAACGCTCGTCGACCAGGGCTATAAGCCCTCGACACCTTTCGCGTAAAGACTCGACTCTCGGCAGCAGGTCCATGCCGTGGTCACCTGCTGATGCCAGTTGGGCTTCTGAAGCACTTATTTCAACATCAAGTCGGCCTATCTCTCCACGTAACTTAACTTGTTCTGCTTTTGTTTCTTGAGTCTCCTCTTTAGCTGCTGCTTGAGCTGCTTCGAAACTCACAATTTCTCTACCCGTTAAGTACAGGCGTATTGATCTCAGCTCTTCCGCAACCGCTCCGTGCCTCTTGGCGGCATCAGCTTGTTTTTCAAGCGGACGCAACTGACGTCGAACTTCTCTTTGGAGATCTTGGAGCCTCGTCATATTGGCTTCCGTAGCGGCTAAACGTCGTTCTGCCCGTTCTTTGCGTCGGCGATATTTGAGGATCCCAGCTGCTTCCTCAACTATGGTCCGCCGATCTTCAGGCCTTGAATTCAGGACCTGGTCTATTTGACCCTGGGCAACGATCACATGCTGTTGTCGTCCCACTCCGGCATCGCTAAGCAACTCTTGAATATCAAGCAGGCGACAAGGTACGCCGTTTAATGAATATTCAGAATCGCCAGACCGATAAAGAGTTCTGGTTACGGTGACCTCCGTGAACTCGATTGGCAATGAGCCGGAGCTGTTATCTATCACCAAACTGACTTCAGCTCGGCCCAAGGCCGGGCGGTCAGGAGTGCCGGCGAAAACAACATCTTCCATTTTTCCTGAGCGCACCGTACTTGGTCCTTGAGCTCCAAGAACCCATGCAACAGCATCAACCACATTGGATTTACCACTGCCGTTTGGACCAACGACAACCGTCACTCCTGGCTCGAATTCCAGCACTGTTGAATCAGCGAAGGACTTGAAGCCCTTCATAGTGAGTGACTTTAGAAACACTGGTATTGACCTACCCGGAGAACGACATGGCACCACCAACGTCAGCGGCACTCCGACATCATGCCCTCTCGTAGGCAATGATTGGTTGACCCCTAGGCAGGTATTTGATTTCAACCCAAGCTTTAGCTTCTAAACCTGGTAGTCACAGTAGTAATGGGTGGTTCCACCAACTCTGGCCGTCAGGACATCTCCACGACCATTTCTGCTTCGCTCCCCGCCTCTGCCGTACACCTCTAGATACTCGTCGTACCCTCCGACTTCGCCAAAGACGTCACGGCCTCCATCAAGACTTACGCCGCGATGTTTCACAGCATTATGGATCGTCTCCACTATCGCCCTGTACAACCTGCGAATTTCCTGAGTAATAAGTTGGTTAGCGATTCTGTCGTGGCGAAGCAAAGCTGCATGAAGGATTTCGTCACTATAGATAGGGCCTAACCCAACAATAAAAGTTTGGTCCATCAAAAGCGGCCGCAGTTTGGTGTCGCGTTCCAACAACCGTCCTCCAAACTCTTGCCATGAAATCGGCTCATCCACCGGATCGAAGCCAAGCTCAGCAATTTCAGGAAACGTTAGGCCCATCTCCTCATTATCAATCAACACGACGGTCGCACTTTTGTCGCTGTCGATAAGCCTAAGCTGACCTTTCTGTGTGAATCCGATGATTAGCTGAGTGTCAGATTCCCGATCATCTTTGTTAGCCGCTCTCTGTAACGATCCCCCAGGACCAAGGTTAATAACCAACGATTGTCCATTGCCTACTTGAAGACAAAGCAACATACCTACGCGCGTCACGGACGAGATTTTGCGGCCTGATAACGCTTTAGTCAGACCAGTCTTATTGGCCTGACCCGGGATTAAACGTTTGGCTCCAATCACATCTATCTCTTTGATTTTCAAGCCACCCACTTCCCGGTCTAAGTCGCGGCGAACAGTTTCGAGCTCGGGCAGTTCCAACATGTTTAGATTTCCCTTGGTTGGTTGATTGGTTGGTTGGTCTCTTCAGCAAATTGGATTCGAATCCAGGCCGCCTCAGCTGCAGCCTGTTCAGCTTGTTTTTTAGAAGTTCCTTGACCTTCACCTTGGATTGAACCCGCAAACGAAACTGTGGCATGGAAGCGTTTGTCATGGTCAGGCCCACTCTCAAGTAGGTCGTAGTTTGGTGATTCTCCGTAATCACGAACCACAAATTCTTGCAGACGAGTCTTCGCATCTCCGACTCCAGGATCGGCCGAAACAGCTTCGATCCTTTCCCTCAATGCTTCAAGGATGAAGCGTTGGGTCGTTTCTAGGCCACCATCGAGATACATGGCTCCTATAAGAGCTTCAAAAGCGTCGCCCAGAAGCGAAGCTTTTTCCCGACCTCCAGAACGGTCTTCACCTATGCCCAATAGCAAAGCGCTCCCCAATTCGTAACGCTTTGCCGATACGGCCAGGCTGGCTGCATTCACAATCGCAGATCTTGCCTGAGCTAGGTCACCCTCGGTCCATTCAGGATACGTCCGGTATAAATGATCGGTTATGCAATGACCCAACACCGCGTCTCCCAAGAGTTCTAGACGCTCGTTCGACGGAGAATTGCCATCTTCAGCACACCAACTTCGATGTGACATCGCAAGTAAGAGAAGGCTGTGGTCGCTGAAGGAATACTCGATTCGGTCGGCTAGCGCACGAAGCTGGTCTTCAGACCTCAAAGTGTCAGCCAATTCGCGCCATCACGTAGTCAATAGCGTCGCGCACTGTCTTCAAATCTTCTAGATCCTCATCTTCGATTCGGAATCCCACAGTTCGTTCCGAAAGTTCTTCCTCCAGGCCCTCGACGAGTTCAATGAGGGCAAGCGAGTCGGCTTCAAGGTCTTCCACGAAGGATGACGACTCAGCAATCCGACCAGGGTCTATTTCGAGGATGTCTGATAGCTGATCGCGGATAATACTAAAAACGCCATCGCGGTCAGGTGGGCTCTGTTCAACATGTGTTTCAGCGGGCAAGGACACTCCTACGCAACTGGGTTACCTCAAACACCATAGCAGATGGCGTTAATTACCACTTTGGGTGACTTTTCGTAGTATTGACTACTTTAAGTGGTTTTCAGTTGCCTAGAGGTTGACCGCAGCCTCTAACTCACCAACTAAATCACGCTCAACCATGTCCTGTGCAACTTTGCAGGCGTTGAGAATCGCAGTCGGGCTAGCTGAACCGTGACTGATTATCGTTACACCGTTTACCCCAAGCAACATTGCTCCAACT